>JBAVOG010000507.1:0-5125 GCA_049691875.1 Burkholderiales bacterium
CACCCAAGTGGCGCCCGCAGCATCGATGCCATCACCGCGCTTTACATCGATCTGCGCTACGGGCCCGCGCCCGACCACGGCGGGGTCTCCCGCCTGCGCGCGCTCGTGCGGGGGTTCAGGATTTGACGCGATTGCTCGGCGCCATTGCCGCGGCGCTGTGGACGGCATCCTCCTTCGCTCAGCCCGGTTTCGCCGACCGGCCGGAGGTGCAGTCGTTCATTGTGCAGATGTCCGATCGTCACGGCTTCGTCACCGACGAGCTCGTGACGCTCTTCGGCCGCACGCGCTTCGACCCCGACGTGATCCGCCTCATCACGCCCAAGCCGCCGGGCGAGCGGTCCTGGCAGAGATATCGGACGAATTTTCTGAATGAGCGGCGTATCCAGGCTGGTGTCCGCTTCTGGTCGCAAAATTCCAGGGAGCTCGCGCGAGCCGAGTCGCAATACGGCGTACCCGCCGATATCATCGTCGCCATCATCGGCATCGAGACGGAGTTCGGCCGCAATACGGGCACGTTTCGGGTCGTGGACGCACTCGCGACGCTCGCATTCGGCTATCCGCCGCGCGCGGACTTCTTCCGCTCGCAGCTCGAGGATTTTCTGCTGCTCGCCCGTGAGGACGGCGGCAACATTTTCGGGTTCACCGGTTCGTACGCGGGCGCGATAGGCATTCCGCAGTTCATGCCGGAGAGCTACCGGCGTTACGCGGTCGATTACGATGGTGATGGCAAGCGTGACCTGCTCGGCAGTCCCGCCGATGCAATCGGCAGTGTCGCAAATTTTCTCAAGGAGCACGGCTGGGCCGCCGGAGAGCCAATCGCATTTCCGGCTTCGGTCGAGGGCCAGGCGTACCGTGCCTTCGTCACCGGAGATGTGACGCCCCAGTATCGCGCCGACGCCTTGCGCTCCGCGGGCGTCATGTTCTCGCGCGATGCGGCGCCCGAGACCCAATGTGTCCTGATCGAGCTCGTATCACCCGAGGCGGATCCCGAACACTGGGTCGGCCTGCACAACTTCTACGTGCTGACCCGTTACAACCGATCCAGCTTCTACGCGATCGCGGTCCTGGAACTTGCGTACGAGATTCGCGTCGCGCGCGACAACCGTTAGCGGCCTGACAAAAGAGCCGGTTCAACCATTGACGGAGCTGCCGCCGCACCGCCCCGGAGTGCCAGCTCTTAGCGTGAGCCGCTTCCCCCGGATGCATGCGTCGATCAAACTGCGAGCAGACCGCGCACGCCGTCCGCTTCCATATCGGCGCCGCGCCCGCGTGCGATGATCTCGCCACGTTCCATGACGAGATATTGATTGGCGAGCGAGCAGGCGAAGTCGTAGTACTGCTCGACGAGCAGGATCGCCATTTCGCCCGTTGCGGCAAGCGTGCGGATCACCCGCTCGATGTCCTTGATGATCGAAGGCTGGATCCCTTCGGTCGGCTCATCGAGTATGAGCAGCCTGGGGCTCATGGCAAGCGCCCGACCGATTGCGAGCTGCTGCTGCTGGCCGCCCGACAGATCTCCGCCGCGCCGCCGCAGCATGTCTTTCAGGACGGGAAACATCTCGAAGATCCGCGCCGGTATGCGCGTGCCGCTCGGCTGGGTGGCCAGTCCCATCGCCAGATTCTCCTCGACCGTGAGCCGCGGAAAGATCTCCCGGCCCTGCGGCACGTAACCGATTCCGGCACGTACCCGACGGTAAGGCGGCGCGCCGGTGAGATCGGTGTCGCCGAAGCGGACCGAACCCGTCGCTGCCGGAACGAGTCCCATGAGTGTGCGCAGGAGCGTGGTCTTTCCCACTCCGTTACGGCCGAGGAGCGCGATGACCTGGCCCGCCGGCACCTCGAGCGTGACATCGCGCAGGATGTGGCTGCCGCCGTAGTACTGGTTGAGGTTGGAAACCGACAGCATGGTCAGCGGCCCAGGTAGACCTCGATGACGCGGGGATCTTCCTGAACGGCCTTCATCGGGCCTTCCGCGATCACCGATCCTTCGTGCAACACCGTGACCTTGCGTGCGATCCGGGCCACGAACGCCATGTCGTGCTCGACGACCACCAGCGAATGCTTGCCCGCCAGCGACAGGAAGAGCTCGGCAGTGCGCTCGGTCTCGTCGTCGCTCATGCCCGCGACGGGCTCGTCGAGCAGCAGGAGCTTGGGCTCCTGCATGAGCAGCATCCCGATCTCGAGCCACTGCTTCTGGCCATGCGACAGGAGGCCGGCGACACGGCACGCTGACTTGTCGAGCCGGATGAGCTGCAGCGTTTCGGAAATCCGATCCCGTTCGTCGTCGCCGAGGCGCGCAAAAAGCGTTTTGCGCACCCGCTTGTCCGCTTTCATTGCGAGCTCGAGATTCTCGAACACGGTATGGCTCTCGAAGATGGTCGGTTTCTGAAATTTCCGCCCGATGCCGGTGTGCGCGATCTGCGCTTCGTTCAACCGCGTCAGGTCGATCGTGTCGCCGAAATGCACCCGCCCGGCGTCGGGTCGCGTTCGTCCGGTGATCACGTCCATCACGGTGGTCTTGCCGGCCCCGTTGGGGCCGATGACACAGCGCAGCTCGCCCACGTCGATATTGAGCGAAAGATCGTTGAGCGCCTTGAAGCCGTCGAAGCTGACACTGATGCCGTCGAGATAGAGAATCGTCCCGTGCGTGGTGTCGAGCGCGCCGGTCACCACATGGCCCATCGACGCACCGCTCCCCAGGCCGGTCGTGGCATGAATGGGAGCGTTCATGCCGCCTTCTCCGCGACGTCCGAACGTGCCATCTGCCGTCCGCGCGCTGCGGCACGCAGTCTCGCCACCAGGCCCACCACCCCGTTGGGAAGGAACAGCGTAACCAGGATGAAGAGGAGGCCCAGAAAGAAGAGCCAGTACTCCGGAAACGCCTGGGTGAAGAAGCTTTTCGCGCCGTTCACGAGCCCGGCGCCGACGACCGCTCCGATGAGCGTGCCACGACCGCCGATCGCCACCCATATCGCGATCTCGATCGAGTTGGCCGGCGACATCTCGCTGGGGTTGATGATCCCGACCTGCGGCACGTAGAGCGCGCCGGCGATCCCGCACAGAACCGCGGAGAACGTCCAGATCGCCAGCTTGTAGTGCACCGTGTCGTAGCCGCAGAACATCACGCGCTGCTCGGCGTCGCGTATGGCGGCAAGCACGCGACCGAACTTCGAGGTCACCAGCCAGCGTCCGAAGATCAGCGTCCCGGCGAGTACCACGCCGGTGATCGCGAAGAGCGCGACGCGCATCTCGGGCGTCGTGATGGGAATGCCGAGGATGCGCTTGAAATCGGTGAATCCGTTGTTGCCGCCGAATCCGGTGTCGTTCCGGAAGAAGAGCAGCATCGCGGCGAAAGTAAGAGCCTGGGTGATGATCGAGAAGTACACGCCCTTTACCCGCGAGCGGAACGCGAAGTAGCCGAAAACGTAGGCGAGCAATCCGGGAACGGCCACCACGAGGAACGCGGACCAGAGGAAACTGTCGGTCCCCCACCATTGCCAGGGAAACTCCTTCCAGTCGAGGAACACCATGAAGTCGGGCAGATCGGATTGATACTGCCCCTCGCGCCCGATCTGGCGCATGAGGTACATGCCCATTGCATAGCCGCCGAGCGCGAAGAACAGACCGTGCCCGAGCGAGAGGATTCCGCAATAACCCCAGATCAGGTCGACTGCCAGCGCCACGATCGCGTAGCACATGATCTTGCCGATCAGCGTCACCCAGTAGGTCGAGACGTGCAATGCGCTCGTTTCGGGCACCGCGAGGTTGAGCAACGGTACCGCCACGAGGAGCACCAGCGCGAATGCGCCGAGCGCAAGCCAGCCCTTCGTGCCATAGAGTCGCGTGACGGTCGAGGCAAGCGGGCCCATCACGCCTCCACCGCCCGACCCTTGAGCGCGAACATGCCCTGCGGCCGGCGCTGGATGAACACGATGATGAAGACGAGCACCACGATCTTGGCAATCACGGCACCCGACCAGGACTCGATGAACTTGTTGACCAGGCCGAGGACCAGCGCCGCGTAAATCGTGCCGGCAAGCTGTCCCACGCCGCCGAACACGACCACCATGAACGAGTCGACGATGTAACCCTGTCCAAGATCCGGCCCGACGTTGCCGACCTGCGAGAGCGCGCACCCCGCGAGACCGGCGATTCCGGAGCCGAGTCCGAACGCCCAGGTATCCACGCGCGAGGTCGGCACACCCACGCATGAAGCCATTGCGCGATTCTGCGTCACGCCGCGCACGAACAGTCCGAGCCGGGTGCGCGTGAGGAGCAGCCAGATGCCGGTGACCACTGCGGCGGCGAAGATCACGATGAAGATGCGGTTCCAGGGCAGCACGAGGTTCGACAGCACCTCGATCCCGCCCGACATGAATGCCGGGTTCTCGACCTGCACGTTCTGCGCGCCGAAGATGGTGCGTACGGTCTGGATGAGCACCAGGCTGATCCCCCAGGTCGCCAGCAACGTTTCGAGCGGGCGGCCGTACAGCCAGCGGATCACCGTACGCTCCAGGATCATTCCGACCATGGCCGAGACGGCAAAGGCGGCCGGCACCGCGCACGCGAGATACCAGTCGAACGCACCCGGCGCGTACGCGCGAAACAGGTTCTGCACCACGTAGGTCGCGTAGGCACCCACCATGATGAGCTCGCCGTGCGCCATATTGATGACGCCCATGAGCCCATAGGTGATGGCAAGCCCGAGCGCCGCGAGCAGCAGGATCGAGCCGAGCGAGACGCCCGCGAAAAGCAGCCCGAGGCGTTCGCCCCATTCGAGCCGGCCCTCGATCGCCTTCAGGCTGTTACGCGCCGCCGTCCTCAGCTCCTCGTCAGGTTCGGCGAAGCTTCCGTCCGGTTTCTTCGCGACGAGCGGAAGCAGCAAGGTCTTGATGTTCGGATTGCCCGATTGCCCGAGCGTGCGGATGGCATCCAGGCGCGTGTCGCGCACCGGGCTGCGCAACTGGATCGTGGCTTGCGCCATTTCGAGCAGCGGCCGGATCTCGGCGTCCTTCTCCTCGCTCAGCGCCTTGTTTATGAGCGGGAGCATGGCCTGATCCGCGCCGTCCGTGAGCTCGCGCGCCGCCGCCAGGCGGGCATCGCGATCCGGGGCACGCAGCCGCAG
>JBAVOG010000508.1:0-1530 GCA_049691875.1 Burkholderiales bacterium
CAGGCGGAGAGCTATCGCCGAATCTTGGTGACGAGCGGGGTCAGGCGGCAGCGGTTTGAGCTTGCGATCTGACGACCTCGATTCCGTCGTTGAACTTTACACCGAGGATGACTTTCGGCAACTGGTCGTGACCGCGCAGACGATGCCAACTTTTCTCGGCGGCTTGTGCGAGCTTGAAGATCATGGCGAGCGCGGTCTTGTTCGAGAGGCAACCTCTTGATCGGACCGTTCGATGCCGAACGGTTGCGAACGTGCTCTCGATTGGGTTTGTCGTGCGCAGGTGCTTCCAGTGCTCGGCAGGGAAGTCATAGAAGGCGAGCAGCGCGTCACGGTCTTTCGCCAGGCACTCGACGGCCTTCTCGTACTTGACGCCGTAGCATTCGATGAAGCCATCGAATGCAGCCTCGGCGTCCTTCCTGGTCTCCGCCATCCAGATGTCCTGCAATGCCCGCTTGGCCTTTGCTTGCAGGCTCTTTGGCAGCTTGTTCAAGACATTCGCCGTCTTGTGCACCCAGCAGCGTTGTGCACGCGTCTTCGGCCACACCTCATCAATCGCCTTCCAGAAGCCGAGCGCCCCGTCGGCGACGGCGAACTGCGGGGCGATCGTCAGACCGCGCCGCTTGAGATCGAGCAGTAGCTCCTTCCAGGATTGCACGCTCTCGCGGACGCCGTCGGCAAGCCCAACCAGTTCCTTCTTGCCTTCGGCGGTGGCGCCGATGATCACGAGCAGACACTGCGCATCATCTTCGAGCCGAGCCTGGACGTAGATGCCATCGGCCCAAACGTAGACATATCGCTTGGCGGACAGAGCGCGATCGAGCCAGCGGGCGTGTTCGTCGACCCAGGCCTCCTTCAGGCGCGCAATGGTCGAAGCTGACAGCCCGCAGGCGTCCTTGCCGAGCAGCGCGCCGAGCGCCTCTTCGAAGTCGCCGGTCGAGATACCCTTCAGGTAGAGGATCGGGATCAGCACTTCGAGGCTCTTCGTGCGCCGCGCGTAGGGCGGCAGGATGGTCGGGCTGTACCGTATCCGCTCACCGTCGGCGGCCTCGCGGTCGCGCACGCGCGGCTGGCGCACGGTCACCGGTCCGATGCCAGTCATGATCTCGCGCTCGGGCAGATGCCCGTGACGCACAACACGCTGGCGGCCCGCCTCGGTCTTGAGATCGGCATAGCGGCTGAGGAAGTCGGCCACCTCCGTCTCGACCGCCTGTGTGAGCAGGGCATGCGCCCCGTTGCGCAAAATCTCGGTGAGCGAATCGGTGAAGGTCCCTGGCTGAGCCAGCTTGATAACGTTAGTGTCGGTCACGGCGTATCACTCCTTTGGTGGAGAAGTGGAGGCGTCGAACACCCCCACGATACGCCGCCTTACCCCTACATGCCGTCACCAACTTCCGCGCATAGCTCTTTCTAGGTTTGCCACACTCGACGTTGAGTGAACGCGAAGCCTCAAATCGCGCTGGCCGCGATGTTGACCATGAGCGCCAGCAGCGCCGCATTGAAGAAGAACGCCACGATGGAGTGGCCGGTGAC
>JBAVOG010000509.1:0-2139 GCA_049691875.1 Burkholderiales bacterium
GCGATGGCGCTCTCCGACCCATGACCCGAGCTCAATGCCATTTCTTCGCGCCAGGATCACAATCGCCGACACCATCTCGCACACCACCTCATGGTAGTGCACCGAGTGCTCGACGCTCGTTCCGTCCTCGTAGATCTGTCGTCGAAGTTCCCGCAGGAACAGTGCCTCTCCATAGCGGCGCCACTGTTCGGCCTCGCGCAGTTCGGGAAAAAGCAGACCGAGGTAGAACAACAGGAAGCCGTCCGCCAACAGATGGTTGTTCGGCGTGGACGTTCCAAGCCGCACATAAACGAAACGCGCGTCGGCAAGGATGACCCTGAGCATCGTAAGCTCGAGTTGCGGATCCGTCTCCTCGCCGCCGGCGAGGAATGCCCAAGCCCAGGTAAGCGCAACTGCTCGATGCACCGCAACGAGCGGGCTCGAATAACCCGGAGAGTTCGTCTTGCCTTCCGTAGCGGCGATCCAGGAATCAATCAGGCGCTTTAACATCGTCCGGGTATGCGCGCCGTATGCCTCCGCGCGAGCGAGCTGCACCGCAAACAAGAAATGATGGGCTTTGTGGACGTAGACGGTGTCCCGGCCAGGCCCGAGCGGGAGATTGTTCCAATCCGGGATGTCGTCGACCCGACGGGACGTCTCGTCGACCATGTACACGTAGTGCTGCCAATCGGCTTGTGATCGAATTGCTGCGAAACGCCATTCTGGGTGCTCCGAGGCCAACCGCGTGGCGAGCGGTCGCATATCGGCGGGATCCACGAAGAAGCGCGGCTTGGCCCGGCGACGGAAGTAAGCAAGCAGAAGATCGCGGGCGCGGCGGAGATCTCCGGCCCCCGCCGCGGAGCGAACTCCTTCCAGGTCGGGGAGATCGCCGCGCAAAGCGGCAATGAAATCGCCATCCGAAGGAAATAGAACTTTCAGTTCACCCCGCGGGCGCAGGAATCGTCGGAGCTGCTCGCGCCCTGCCCTGGCAGCCGCTCGGCAGCGATTCAGCAATCTCGCCTTCGTCACGTGACCTGTGTACCATTGCGCGCCGCTGCACCGGCGCCCGGGGTTTTGTTGGTTGTTTGAGGCAATGCCCGTTTCAACAAGTGGCCAAGCTTGGCATTGTCCCTCGCGTATGCTCGAATGGCCGTCTACGGTGAGGCAGCCACCAGGCAAGTTCCTGATCATACGGAAACCTAGGCGATTGAAACACGCACTTTTTGTAGTTTTCCATTACCCGCCCGAGGCAAGCAGCAGCGGCGTGCTGAGAACGCTCAAATTCTCCCGGTACCTCCAGGACTTCGGATGGCGCGTCACGGTGCTCACGCTGCGCCGTGACGCCTATGCCATCACCGACGAGAAACTCGCGGCGCAGATTCCGGAATCGGTGAGAGTCGTCCGCACCGGCTTCCTGCACACAAAGCGCCATCTGTCCGTGCGCGGCCGATACCCGGCAGTTCTCGCCGTGCCGGATGCATGGATCGGGTGGTATCCGTGGGCCATTGCCGCCGGCCGCAAAATCATTGCCGAGGACCCGGTGGATCTCCTTTTCTCAACGAGCCCTCATCCTACAGCGCACCTGATCGCCAGAACGCTTAGCGTGCGATTTCGCGTCCCACACGTGGTCGATTTCCGCGATCCCTGGTGCGAGGAACCGCCGGAGCCTGGCACTCCCGCCATCGTGCAGAGGTTCGCACCTTGGCTGGAGCGCAAGGTGGTGACGAGTGCCTCGCACATTGTAACCAGCACCACCGAGCTGCGGGAAATGTTACGCGCTCGCTACCCCGAAGAGCGGCCGGACAAGTTCACTGAGATCTTGAACGGCTACGACGAGGAGGACTTCGCGCCGCTGCCAGATCGATCTGAAGCCGGGTCCGAGCGGATGCTCATCGTGCATGCGGGAAACATTAACGCTTCATTCCGTGATCCATGCCCGATCTTCAAGGCAATCGCACGAGCAGGAGAGCACGGGCGGCTGAACTCGTCCAAGCTGCTGGTCCGCTTCATCGGTGGCGGGCACTACGCGAATTCGGAACGTACGAAGCGATGCGTGGAAGAGTGCGGGCTGACCGGTTCCGTCGAGTTCTTACCACGGGTGCCGTACGACGAAGCGCTGGTGGAGCTTTCAAAAGCCGACTTGTTGCTTCTGCTTCAGGC
>JBAVOG010000510.1:0-5273 GCA_049691875.1 Burkholderiales bacterium
GCTTCTGCTCGTCGATGCGCTTCAGGAAAGCTTTGGGACTATGGTTGACTGACTCCCAGAGCTGCGGGTCGAGTCGCGAGTAAAGCTCGCGCGTGGCCCGGTCCCAGCTGTACCAGAGGTTGTGGGCGAGCTCCTCCAGCCGGGCGAGCCGGCGTGGGATCTTCGGATTGACCTGTAGGGAGAAAGGCGTGCCTGGCTGCATGGATCGTTCCTCACCGCGCGTCACCGGTCGACGACCATCGGAGCGGGCAATGTTAACGCATGGCGGGCAACTGGCCGCACGCTCGTGAGAACTATGCTGCTCCCGTGTCAGACGTGGTGCAGCGCCCCAGATTAGGGCGAATAATGACGCTACCGCCTCCAAGGGCGGTCCACGGGAAATCGACCGAGCGGCGGACATGACCAGTAAAGATGTAGAACTTGCGGCACAACAGCCGACGATCGCCCGCTTGGTCGACGCCCTCTCGCGGCCCGATGCCTATCCGCATCGGGTGGATCGCGTCGAGGTCCTGCAGACGCACATCTCGTACGTGCTGCTGGCGGGCGAGTACGCGTACAAGATCAAGAAGCCGGTGAACCTCGGCTTTCTCGATTTCAGCACGCTCGATGAGCGGCGGCAGTGCTGCGAAGAGGAATTGCGCCTGAACCGACGGACTGCCGCGGATCTCTACCTGGCGACCGTGCGTATCACCGGCAGCGTGGCGGCCCCGGCGCTTGACGGCGACGGCCCGGCAATCGAGTACGCCGTGAAGATGCGACGCTTTGCGCAAGACAGCCTGCTCGACAGCATGGCGAAGCGCGGCGAATGTTCGCCGGCACTCGTCGACGCTCTCGTCCGAAAGCTCGCTGCCTTCCACGCGACGGTCGCGATTGCGGGACCGAACTCCCGGTTCGGCACCGTCGAACGGGTCATGGCGCCGCCGCGGGCGAACTTCGACGACATCGAGGAGCTGATCGGCGATTCCTCCGATGTTCCACAACTCGAGCGCCTGCGCGCCTGGACCGACCGCGAGGGCAAACGGCTCGCGCCGATTTTCGCGGAGCGCAGGCGTGACGGATTCGTCCGCGAATGCCATGGGGACCTGCACCTTGGCAATATCGCCCTGATCGGCGGCGAACCGACGCCCTTCGACTGTATAGAATTCAACGCCGACCTGCGCTGGATCGACGTGATGAACGAGGTCGCGTTTCTCGTGATGGATCTAGCCGATCATCAGCTGCCGGGACTCGCAATCCGTTGCCTGAACGCATATTGTGAAGCGACCGGCGACTACGCCGGGCTTGCGGTACTGCGCTTCTATATGGTCTATCGCGCGATGGTGCGTGCAAAGATCGCCTGCATCCGCGTCCAGCAGCCGGGGATCGCCACAGACGCAAAGGCCGCGATCGAGGCCGAGTACCGTGGCTATTTTCACCTTGCCGAACGCCTGGCGCATCGCGGCGCGACCGCGCTCGTACTCACCCATGGGCTATCGGGATCCGGGAAAACCACTGTCGCGGGAGCTCTCGCGGAACGGTTCGGTGCGATTCGAATTCGGTCCGACGTCGAGCGCAAACGGCTGTTCGGAATCGAAGCCTCTGCACAGACGTCGAGCGCGGTCGGCAGTGGAATCTACGACGCCGAAGCCACCCGGCGCACCTACGCGAAGCTGACGGATCTTGCGCGTTCGGTGATCGCAGCCGGATGGCCGGTCATCGTCGATGCGACGTTCCTCCGCGCGGCGGAACGCGTCTCGTTTCGCGATCTGGCACGCGAGCTGGCGGTGCCGGTGGTCATCGTCTCCTGCACGGCGCCCGATGCCGAGCTCCGCGCAAGAATACTCGCCCGCGAGCAAACCCGCGCCGACGCTTCCGAGGCCGGTCTGGAAGTCCTCGCGCGCCAGCGCGACTCGAGCGAGCCCGCGTCGCGCGATGAGCTGGACGATACGTTCGAATTCGATACCACGCAGCCACGCGAGAAGTGGGTGGCGCCGCTCGACCGGATCGCCGAACGGATCGGCATCCAGACGTGGGGCCCGGGGGAATGAAGCATTTCGACGTAGCCAACGGTGATGCGGATGGGCTGTGCGCGCTCCATCAGCTGAGGCTCGCGGAGCCGGCCGAGGCCGTGCTCGTCACCGGCGTGAAGCGCGATATCGCGCTGCTCGACCGCGTGCCGGCACAGCCGGGCGACCTCGTCACGGTGCTGGACGTTTCGCTCGAACGCAATCGCGCGGCCCTCCTTCGCCTGCTCGATGCGGGCGCACGAGTGCGCTATTTCGACCATCACTTCTCGGGAGAAGTACCCGCGCACCCCGGCCTCGAGGCGCACATCGACACGCGGAGCGGAACCTGCACGAGCATCCTGGTCGACGCTCACCTGGGGGGGCGCTTCCGCGCCTGGGCAGTTGTCGCCGCATTCGGCGACAACCTCGGCGACGCCGCTCGGCGTCTCGCGCAACCACTCAAGCTCACCAATGCACAGATCGAAGCCCTCGGCGAGCTGGGCGACAGCATCAACTACAATGCATACGGCGAGACGATCACCGATCTTCGCGTCCCGCCCGCCAAGCTGTATCGGCTGATCGCGCCGTATGCCGATCCGCTGCGGTTCTTGGAGCGGGAGGCCGTGTTCGAGGATCTTCGCAACGGCTGGCGCGAAGACATGAACCGGGCGCTTGCCGTCCAGACTCGATTCGATTCTCCGCGCACCGAGCTCTACGAGTTGCCCGACGAACCGTGGAGCCGCCGCGTCATCGGGGCATTCGCGAACCACCTTGCGCTAGCGAAGCCCGATCATGCGTTCGCGGTACTCGCGCCAAACTCCCGCGGCGGCTATGTCGTCAGCGTTCGCGCGCCCCGCGGCCACGCCAAGGGCGCGGCGGACCTGTGCCGCGAGTACCCCACGGGTGGTGGCCGCCACGAAGCGGCGGGAATCGACGACCTCCCCGAGGGGGCGCTTCCCGGTTTCATGCTTCGCTTGAAGTCTTATTTCGAGGCTTGAGAGGTATCGCCGTAGTCTAGATAGAACAACTTCGCCCAGGAGGAAACGGTTATGCCCACGCTTCGCACGCCCGACGACCGCTTCGCCGGCCTGCCGGGTTACGCATTCGCGCCGCAATATATCGAAGGACATCTTGGCTTGGACGGCGTTCGCGTCCATTATCTGGACGAGGGCCCACGCGCTGCGGCGCAAACATTCCTCTGCCTGCACGGACAGCCGACGTGGTGCTACCTGTACCGGAAGATGATTCCGGTGTTCACCCGCGCAGGCGCGCGTGTGGTCGCGCCCGATCTCGTGGGCTTCGGGCGTTCCGATAAACCCACGGACGAATCGTTCTATACCTTTACCCGGCACCGCGAAATGCTGCGCGCGTTCATCGAGCGGCTGGATCTCGCAGGGATTACGCTCGTCTGCCAGGACTGGGGCGGAATTCTCGGGCTGACACTGCCGATGGACATGCCAGCGCGGTTCGCGCGCCTGCTGGTGATGAACACGGCGATGGCAACGGGCGACGTGCCGCTCGGAAAAGGCTTTCTGGAGTGGCGCGCATGGGCGAACAAGAATCCCGACATGGACATTGCGCGGCTGATGAAACGCTCGGTCGCGGGTCTCGACGACGCGGAAGCGGCCGCGTACGCGGCCCCCTTTCCGGACGCGACCTACAAGGCGGGCGTACGGCGCTTTCCGAATCTCGTGCCGGACAACCCCGACGCAGACGGCGCGGCGCTTTCGCGGCGCGCGCGCGATTGGTGGCGCACCGAATGGACGGGCAAGACGTTCATGGCTGTCGGCGCGTCGGATCCGGTGTTAGGGCCGCCGGTGATGAACAATCTGCGCAAGCAGATCCGCGGTTGCCCAGAGCCCTACGTCATCGCCGACGCAGGTCATTTCGTCCAGGAATCCGGCGCAGAAATCGCGCGCGCGGCGCTCAGCGCGTTCGGCGATACTTGATTGCATCGAAGGAACTGTGTAGCCCGAACACCGGCGGTGGTTGGCTGTGCAGGAAGGAGGGTAACGGGATCAAACCTGCGGGTTCCCTCCTGTTCGTATCCTTCTGCTTTTTCCGAAGGAAACCGGGCGGTTTCCCCCGGTTCGTCGCCTTCGCCCCGCCGTCGCCCGATAGCCGGGCGCTTCCTCTCTACTGACTTTTCTCCGGCAGTGGATGCCCTGGCATAAGTTCATAGGGGTGGACCCAGCCAGGCAACGCCTTGATTTCGTCGGTCCAGCGGCCGATGTGCGGATAGTCGCTCCAGCTCACGCCGAACTCGTCGGGCCAGAAGAGGTAGCCGCAAAGCGAGAAGTCGGCAATGGTCGGCGCGTCGCCCACCGCAAAGCGGCTCCTTCCGAAATGCCCGTTCAGCACACCGAGCGAGCCTTTCACGCGTCCACGCAGGAACTCCGTCACCGGAGTCTCGCCGGTCTTCGCAAACTGGATCAGGAAGCGCAGTGTCCCGATGTAGGACGAGACCTTGTGATTGTCGAACAGGATCCAGCGCAGGATCTCGAGCTTTTCCTCATCGGAATCGCCGCCGAATCGACCACATTGCGCGGCGAGGTAGTGCAGGATGACTCCGGACTGGCACAGCCGCTTCGTGCCGTGCTCCAGGATTGGCGCTTCGCCCATTTCGTTGATCGCACGGTACTCCGGCGTGCGTGTCTCGCCATTGAAAAAGTCGACGAAGCGCGGCTCCCAGTCCGCGCCGCACAGGTTGAGCATCAACGCAGCCTTGTACGCGTTGCCGGATTGCGCGAAACAGTACAGCCGGTAGTCGCTCATTCGGATCAGCTCCTTTACTCATCCATACGTCGCCAGCGCTGGCTCGCAAGCACGACCGAAGTTGCAATCTGGCGCGGCGGCACATTCCAGTACGTCGCAAGCAGCCGGTCCTTCTCCTGCGGCCCCACCAGAACGTAACCACGCTGCTCGTAGAATCGGATCGCCCAGGCGGCCGCAGCCCACGTCCCGATCAGGATCGGCTTCCGGGTACGATGCTCCAGGTGTTCGAGTAACTCGCCGCCGATACCCGTCCGCCGTGCACTCGTGCGTACGTAGGCATGTCGGACCAGTGCCACGTCCCCCCTTTCCTGAATGCCCATTACGCCCGCGAGTACGCCGTCGCGCTCGCTCCCCCAGAATACGACGCCATCGGCGATCTCGGCGCTCAGCTGATCCCGACTCATGTAAGGATCATGCCAGCGATCCGGCGGGATGACGCCACGATAGGCCTGTGCCGCGTCGTTGATGATCGTGAAGATCGCGTCGCGGTCGTCGTCGTTGCAGGGCCGGATC
>JBAVOG010000511.1:0-4030 GCA_049691875.1 Burkholderiales bacterium
CGGCGCTGGTGCCGCGATCGCCTCGTCCGGGCGTTCAGACATCGACCCAGCCTGAGTCCTGCAGCAGATGGGACTCGATCGGGATATGCAGGCTGTCGTGCACCGTGTTGTAGAACTTCCAGAAGCCGACGACGCACGCGAGCTCGATGATCTGCGGCGGCGTCGCATGCTGCTTGAGCCGCGCGAGAATCTCGTCGGGAACGTTGGGCGCGTCGGTGGAGGCGGCCACGACGTAGTCGATGCAGACGCGCTCGAACTCGCTCTTGGGCCGGTACTCGCCCGACAGGAGCTCCTGGAGATCGCCGTCTGTGAGTCCCCAACCCTCGGAGCCGGAATCCTTGGAGCGCTTCAGCATCGAGCAGCTGTGCGCGGTGCAATACGCGCAGCCGTTCGTCTTGCAGGCGATCGCGGCGAGCTTGCGCTTGAAGAGCTGGTCGATGGTCGAGCTCGGGTCGCGCATGATGTTGCTGTTCAGCCGGAAGAGGGTCTCGGCGATCTCGGGCCGGTAGGCGTAGAGCTTGAGCGCGTTGGGAAGAAAGCCCATGCGCTTCACGTAAGGCTCGACGACCGAGCGCAGCCGGTCGACGACCTGCTCGTCCGGGACGTACGGAATGAACGGTTCGGCTTCGACGGTCACGCGCGGTGCAGGTGCGTTCATGGGACGGTTCCTTTAACGGGGTATCGGGAATTTTCGAGGACGCGCAGGAGGGGATATACAAGGGGCTTGCCCCTTGTTCGATTCGGGGGATATACAAGGGGGCTTTCCCCCTTGTTCGTAAAACCAGGTTTTTACTCGCACGCTGCGTTCGCTTCTCGAAGCCACTACGGCAGAAACGTCAGAGATAGTCCGATAAATGCACCTTGCCCCAGTGCTTGGGCCAGCTGCGCTCGAAATCCTTCGGGTCGTGGCGCGACTTGATCGTGGCGTCGATGCCCATCTTCCCGACAGTGCGCCAGAACGGGTCCGATTCGAGCGGCTGTGCGCTCGGGTCGTATGGCGAGCCGCGCGTGTGCGGGACGATGATGACGTCGCGCGCCGGATCGCAGCGCGTCGCGATGGCGTGGTAGACCTCCGAAGGCTTGTCGAGATCGGTGTCGGGGCTGACCGCGACCACCATCTTCGTGTTGAGCCAGGGCGAGCCCATCGCGATCATGAGGGCGTCGTTCACGAAGCCTTCGCGCGGGTAGTCGAACTGCAGGATGCAGGAAACCGCCGCACCCCAGGTGGGAAAGCGGACGTCCTTTACCTTCAGGCCCATTTCCGTGAGGCGGTTGTAGAGCATCGCCTCGTGGCAGAGCCGCGGCAGGGGCTGATGGTCGGTATCCGGGCAGGTCTGATGGTTGCGGTAGATCGGCCGGTCACTCCGCATGGTGATCGCGTTGATCGCGATGCTCGGCAGCTTCGCGGTCTTCGGCAGGTAGTAGCTGCTCGGCGACACGGAGACGCCCACATCGGAGAGGCCCTCCAGGCTCACTTCGCCCTCGACGACGATCTCGGCGTGCGCCGGAACGTTGAGGTCGATGGTCTCGGCCGGGACCATCTCGACGTCCTGGTCCATGATCGTGCCGACCATTTCCATCTCGCCCCACTGGTCCATGTGCAGCCCGGAGAAGTTCGACATGATCTCGTAGGCCGGATGCACGCCGAACACGAAGGCCATCGGCATCGTCTTCCTGCCGAGCTCGCGGTGCTTGCGCATGACGATGTGGGTGTGCGGCGTGACGAAGCTCGGCAGGCCCTGGCGCGGGCCGGAGACGATCGTCCCGGCATGCGACGAGTTGTAGAAGCCCGTCTCCGGATCCTTCACGATGTTCATCGCGGTCACGTACGGCCGCGTCTCGTGCTCGGAATGGATCGGCACCGGAAGCCTGGTCCAGTCGGCGTCCTTGCCCAGGCGCTTCACCTCCTTGACGGGACCGTCCTTCACGTGGACGAAGCCGCGCGGGGGCTTGCGCAGCCGGTAGGCGAGGGTCTGCAGATATTCCTCGCGCGGCACGCCGAGGACCCGCGCCTGATATTGGCGGTGCTTGACCAGGATGTCGCACAGCCGGAATCCCGGGTACTCGACGATGTTCTCGAAGAGGATCGGCTCCTCGCTCTGTGCCGAGAGTGCCCCGATGTGATCGATGTGCACCGGCTTCGTGATGCGCACCACGACGTCCGAGTTGGTTTCGAGATAGCCGCGCAGGTCCCGGTCGAGCGGCTTCACCGGGGAGCGCGGCGGCGCGGAGTGGATGATCGAGAGCTTCGACATGGCGCGCTCCTTTCGGGGCGGTAGGACCAGTCTAGATTATTAAGTCACTTAACTAAAGTCAAGGTGGGCGGAGGGAAATGGCAATTTGCAGCGAGGCGGCAACGCGGAGTGGATGTTTGGGACGAGCGGATGGACGAAAGCTGTTTCACCTCCTTGAAAAGGAGGGGAAAAACCAAACCCATATCAACCCGTACGTCGGGGTGTTTCCGACATTGGCGTGCGATCCGGCGAAGATTATGATTGCCTGCACATCGTGACGACATGGTGGTCGCATTGAGATCCTGGGCAGTCCTGCGCGCCGGCGGTCTGCTGGTTGCCGCGAGCGTCGGCGGCTGCTCGAGCACGTTTCCGCTCATGCCCACGCCTGCGATGTACACCGGACATGCGGCGCGGCCTCTTTTCCCGAGCGTGCCCGAAGTTCGGAGGACGCCCACCATCGATCTGCTCTACGTGACTGATCGGGCGCCGGCCGTGAATCCCGACGACCGGCTTCCCTACACTGCCGAGCGATCGATACAGATGTCATTCGGCTCGGTCGCTGTCGAGTTCGACGAGTCTGTCACCTGGGACCTGCTCGTCAAGGAGAGCACCGCGACGGACCGCTCGACGTCGCTCGATCTCAAGCTCGGCAAGACCGAGGTGCTGGGAAGCTTCCCGCGCGTGCCCTATCCAGTTGCCGCCGCCGACGGAGGCTTTACCCGGGATCCCGCGGTGGTCGGCACGCACGAGAAGGCGGTTGCGCAGCTGCAAGCCGAAGTCGCGCGCCGCATTGCCGCGTCACCGCGCAAGGAAGTGGTGCTGTTCGTGCACGGCTATGCGAACACGTTCGAGGATGCGGCGCTCACAATGGGCGAGCTCTGCCACTACCTCGGCCGCGAACTCGTCTGCGCGATATTCACCTGGCCCGCGGGCGGCTCACGCGGACTCTTCCTCGGCTACAACGTCGACCGCGAGTCGGGCGAGTTCGCGGTCTGGGACCTGAAGAAAGCGATCCGGATCATCGCCGACACGCCCGGCGTCGAACGCCTGCACCTCGTCGCCCACAGCCGCGGCACCGACGTGCTCACGTCGGCGCTTGCGATGCTGGCCATCGAGTCCTATATCGGAAAGTCCGCGCTCGACAGGCGCTACAAGATCCGCAACATCGTGCTCATGGCTCCCGACATGGATGCGGACGTGGCGACCGCCAGGGTGTTCAACATCCTCTCCGATCCGGATCTGCCGTACGGGGTGGCACCCAGCCCACAGGGCGTATTTGCGCACCCCGAACTGCACTTGACCGTGTACGTTTCACCGGACGACAAGGCTCTGAGCGTCTCGCAATACCTGTTCGGCAGCCTGCGCAGGCTGGGGCGCGTCGATTCGACGATGTTCAGCCCGGAAGAGATCGCGGGACTGCGACGACTCGGAATCATCGACATCGTCCAGGTGTCCGGGACGACCGACTACTTCGGCCACAGCTACTTCACTTCGAATCCGGCGGTGAGCTCGGACCTGATCGCGTTGATCCGTTATGGGCTGAAGCCGAACGAGCCCGGACGGCCGCTGATCGAGATCGCGAAGCCGCTGTGGCGGGTGATGCCGGGGGAGCAGGGCGGGTCGAACTAGCGCGGGATCACTGACAGCGCTGCAACCACCCCCCGCCCTTCGGGCGGACCCCTTGTATGTCTAACAAGGGTTATCGTAGTCGTGGCAGTACCGGCCGGGCAAACCGACGGACCCCCAGGGTTTCCAAGCCCGCTAAGGAGCATGGGTTGTCCGGCCGTTTCTCTTTG
>JBAVOG010000512.1:0-1621 GCA_049691875.1 Burkholderiales bacterium
ATTTGGTGGAGCAGCTCAATCATCTGCATCAACATATCGAAAACAATTTCAAAGTGTAATCCCGCACTCGATGCTTAGATTTAAGCCGGCCATAGGGTTTCTTTTATTCCTCTGCTGCAGTATTTTAGTTGTTTGGCCGCCGCAGAACGTATTATCCGCGGAGCCCTTTTCGGAAAGCTGGCAAAGGCTGGAGACCAAACACACCACCATTTGCTATCGCACACCGGGCGATCTCGATAAATTCGACCACATGGTCGCCTATTTCCCTGGGCAATGGGTGTTCCCAAATCCTTTCAGAAAGTCTGTATCAACGGATAGATTACAAAAAATAGGACAAAAAATAGACACGCTCTATGAACGGGTTCAAGAGATTCTCGATATGCGCAAATGGTTTAAAAAGGTGAGTATCAACCTTTATGCCGACAAAAAAGAGTTCGATGCCGCCTATTTCGAGCTCTACCGGCAGCCCTGCCAAATACGGGCCTGGTATGCATACGAGTCTAACACCATTTATGTCAATGTTGACGATACGCACGAGGAAATCCTGGCCCACGAAATGGCGCATGCGATCATCGATCATTATCTTTTGGTACGCCCCCCGGCAGCGGCAGCTGAGATTTTGGCACGTTATGTTCATACGCATATTTACGATTAAATAGTCATCACATCATACTTTCAGTCTAACAATTGGATAATCAAATGGATTGGGATAATTGGTGCCTCTTTACATGGCTTTAAGTCTCGACCTGATGCAGGCAAAGAACGGTAAAACCTTTTGGCGTTTTATTACCCCAGAAACAGCAAACCGGCTGGGGTTGATCCAGCCGGCTTTCGGTGCTCGTCCTAATAAGAAGCGGCAACGCCGCGTTTCATAAATTCGCACAGCGAATTTATTTATGTATTTATGGGCCCCTTACCTTCCACCGTTTACATCCCCCTTCTCCCACATTCTTCACACTAAATCAATTTAACGCCGTGTTTTTGTATTTCATAGACGAGGGGATCGATTGGTTTGAAGGTGTTAGGGTGGAAGGGTTTGGGTTCAATACGTTCATCTATCTCAGCAGCTAGGAGCGTAAGAACCATGCGCTCCTCAAATAGATCCTCAGAAAAGTCTGGCGAGACAACGGCAAGATCAATATCACTCCATCGATTCTGTGTTCCTTTGGCGTAGGAACCGAAAAGGTAGGCGCTGTCCACGTGGTAGCGCTTCTGGATCTCGTCGAGAAAGACTCGGACTATTTTTTCGAGTTCATTGTCTCTCGTAACCATTTCATAATATCCTTTATTACTTGAATCTGTTCGGCTGCATATTCTTTGTTACACTTTTTTCTGAAAGATCTTTTCAGGTCGGGGTAACGAGCTTCGATGTTAAAAGCGGTTATCAGAACCAACTGCTCGTTTCTCTTTTGGCTCATTTGAATATCGGCCAGTCGCGCCAAGCGCTGAAGATTGTGAATTGGCGGTGCACCGTTCGCATTCACTGATTTCCTAAATAAATATTCTTTTCCCGTACCCCTTAACCCGTAATCCATAATCCCCAGTCCTATTACTATCTCACTTCCAACTTAAGGCACTTTTTTTATCTTACCCCTTACTCCATAATTGTCGCAGACTATAA
>JBAVOG010000513.1:0-2848 GCA_049691875.1 Burkholderiales bacterium
AGATCCTGCAGGTCTCCGGAATCGGCAACGGCGACTTGCTCGGGGAGCTGGGGATCCCCTTGCAGCACGAATTACCGGGCGTGGGCGAGAATCTTCAGGATCATCTCCAGATCCGCATGATGTACAAGGTGCAGGGCGTACGCACCCTCAACGAGCGTGCCAACAGCCTTTTCGGAAAAATTGCCATGGGGCTCGAGTACGCCTTTTTCCGCACCGGTCCGCTCACCATGCCGCCGTCGCAGCTTGGCGCATTCGCGTACAGCGACCCTTCCCAGCCGACGCCGAACATCGAGTGGCACGTGCAGCCGCTCAGCCTGGACCGGTTCGGCGAGCCGCTGCATCCGTTCCCTGCCATCACGCCTTCGGTGTGCAATCTACGTCCGACGAGTCGCGGGCACGTGCGGCTCAAGTCGCCGGATCTGCTTGCCCATCCGGCAATCGCGCTCAACTACCTCTCGACGGATGCGGATCGCAAGGTGGCGGTGGACGGGATGCGATTCACGCGGCGAATCATGGCGGCCAGCGCGCTCGCGAGATACCGGCCCGAAGAGTGGAAGCCGGGCCCGGAGGTCGCGGACGACGATGCGCTCGTTCGTGCCGCCGGCGACCTCGGGACCACCATCTTCCATCCGATCGGAACGTGCAAGATGGGGAGTGATCCGGGGGCGGTGGTGGACGACAAGCTGCGCGTGCACGGCATCCAGGGACTGCGCGTGATCGATGCGTCCGTCATGCCGCTCATCACTTCGGGCAACACCAACGCGCCGACCACCATGATCGCAGAAAAGGGCGCCGAGATGGTCCGCGCCAGCTGGCGATAGGGTCAGACTCGATTGATCACAGTCGGGAATCAATCGAGTCTGACCCCTTGAGCATTCGCTGGAGCGTCAACCGCTGCCGACCGTCACAACCAGTTGGCCTTGCGGAATCGGTAATAGAGGTATGCGTCCAGGACGATCATAATTCCGATCGCCACCGGATAACCCAGTATCCAGTCGAGCTCCGGCATATGCCGGAAGTTCATTCCATAGATTCCGGCGACCATGGTCGGCACGGCGACGAGCGCCGCGTAGCCTGCGAACCGCTTCGTGACCTCGTTGTCCTGGATCGTGAGCAGGGACAGGTTCACGGATATGGCGGTCGTGGCCATTTCCCGCAGGCTGTCGGCGGTCAGGTTCAACCGGACAAGGTGGTCGTACACGTCGCGGAAGTATTCCTGGAGTCGCACGCATTGCTGAGGCACGCGTCCGCCGTAAAGCTTTGCGGTGCCTTCGACGAGCGGGCCTGTGGCGTGTTTCACGGTCATCAGCTTCTGCTTGAGGTCATAGAGCGCCTGGATGATCGCGCGGTTCTGCTGACCGGAGAAGATGCGCCGCTCGATCTCCTCGAGCTCGACTTCCAGCGCGTCCAGCACCGGGAAATACCGGTCCACGACTGAATCCATGATCGCGTACAGTACATAGCCCGAACCGTGTTGCAGCAGTTCCGGCTCGCGCTCGCAGCGCGCGCGTACTTCGGCGAAGCCGCGTTCCGTACGGCTCCTTATGGACAGCACGTAGTTGCGCCCCACGAAGACCGCGACCTCTCCGACTTTGAGCTCAGCGCCCGCGAGCTCCACCGTGTGAAGGACCGCGAACAGAGAATCGCCATATTCCTCGATCTTCGGGCGCTGGTGGCCGTGACGAGCGTCTTCGACTGCGAGCTCATGGAGCCCGAATTCCACCTGCATTGCATCGAGCTCTTCCGCGGACGGCTCGAAGAGCGCGACCCAGACGAAGCACTCAGGCCGGCTTACGTAGGCGCTGATCTCGCTCGGCTGGATGTGAGCGATTATCCGGCCATCCTGGTACGCCACGCAGTTGACGAGCATGGGCTACCTCCCGATCGAATCGTAGCATTGAGTCGGGCCGGCTCCGGCTACGCGTTCCGAACGAGCGGCTTGCCGGCGAGCTTGTACCAGTGGAGGATGCCGTCCCAGATATCCTGCGCGGTCTCGGCGAACCAGAAGAGATCGCGGTCCTCTTCGTCGATGACGCCCTCCGCGACCAGGAAATCCACGTCGAATGCGCGCCGCCAGTAGGCTTCTCCCACGAGGATGACGGGAATCGGCTCGATGGTGCGCGTCTGGACGAGCGTCAGGGTCTCGAAAAGCTCGTCGAAGGTTCCGTAGCCGCCCGGAAACGCGACCAGCGCCCGGGCGCGCTTCACGAGGTGCAGCTTGCGCAGGGCGAAGTAGTGGAAGCGGAAGCAGAGATCGGGCGTCACGTACGGATTCGGGTACTGCTCGCGCGGGAGTCTGATGTTCAACCCGACGGACTCCGCACCCACGTCATACGCGCCGCGATTCGCCGCCTCCATGGTGCCGGGGCCGCCTCCGGTCATCACGACGATCGGGCTGCCGTCAGGTTGCCGCGGAGCACTGCCGACCAGACGCCCGAACTCGCGCGCCACCCCGTAGTACCGGCTCTTCGCCAGAATTCGCTCCGCGACCATCGCCTTGCGCTGGCGCTCGGGATCCTCAGGCGCCTCGGCGAGCGCGCGACGCATCAGATCCGCATCTCGCTGCGCGGACGCGGGGTCGGGGATGCGCGTGCTGCCGAAGACGACGATCGTGTGGCGAATTCCGCGCGCGGCGAGCAATGACTCGGTCTTGAGATAGTCGAGCTGCAGCCGCACCCCCCGCGTCTCGTCCTGATGCAGCAAGCCGACGTCCTCGTCGGCCTCGCGGTAGCTCGGGCTTGCGAGAATCGCTTCGAGACGACGTGGCGCATCGGGATCGTCCTCGACCAGCCTGGGCCGCTGCCCGGGCAAGGGCACACGCCGCTCGCGCGGGTGCGCAGGGTGCGGG
>JBAVOG010000514.1:0-4855 GCA_049691875.1 Burkholderiales bacterium
GGGGTGCCCTTCTCGCCCGTGTTCGCGCCGCGCGCCGTCGATCCGAACCGACCGGCGCGGCTTCAATAACCGCGAAGGCAATCGGCACAATGACCGCGAATACCACGAACGAAACGCGCGTGCAGCCTCGTCGCGGTGCGGCAACCGATCAGGCCGAACGACAGGAGATAACCGTGCTGACCGACCACGACATCTACCTTTTCAAGGAAGGCCGCCATGGCCGCCTGCACGACAAGATGGGCTGCCACCTGACGGTCCGGGACAAGGTCGCAGGCGCAAGCTTCGCGATCTGGGCGCCGAACGCGCGCAGCATCGCGGTGATGGGGGAATTCAACGGCTGGGACGCGCGCTCCCATCCGCTCGCCGCTCGCCACGACGGTTCCGGAATCTGGGAAGGGTTCGTTCCCGGAGTCGTGCGCGGACAGTCGTACAAGTACCGTGTCGTCTCCAACTTCGGCAGCTACGAGGTCGACAAGGCCGATCCGTTCGGCTTCTACGCGGAGGTGCCTCCGTCGACGGCCTCGCGCGCCTGGTCGCTCGGATACGACTGGCAGGACGCCGAGTGGATGGCGAACCGCCGTGCCCGCAATGCGCTCGACGCGCCGATGTCGGTCTACGAGGTCCATCTCGGGTCCTGGCGGCGCGGCGAAGGCGAGCGTTTTCTCAACTACCGGGAGATGGCCGACCAGCTCGCCGAATACGTCCGCGAGACGGGATTCACTCACGTCGAGCTGCTCCCGGTCACGGAGCATCCGTTCTACGGCTCGTGGGGCTACCAGTCGACCGGATTCTTCGCCGCGACCGCGCGCTATGGCGCACCCCAGGATCTCATGTACCTCGTCGAGCGGCTGCATCGGAACGGGATCGGGGTGATCCTCGACTGGGTCCCGTCGCATTTCCCGAGCGACGCGCACGGTCTGTCCTATTTCGACGGCACGAATCTCTTCGAGCACGCCGATCCGAAGCAGGGCTTCCACCCCGAGTGGAACAGCTACATCTTCAATTACGGTCGCCACGAAGTGCGCGCCTTTCTGCTCTCGAGCGCGCTCTTCTGGCTCGACAAATATCATCTGGACGGCCTGCGCGTCGATGCCGTGGCATCGATGCTGTACCTCGACTACGGGCGCAAGGACGGCGAGTGGGTGCCGAACCAGTACGGCGGCAAGGAGAACCTCGACGCAGTCAGGTTCCTGCGCGACCTGAACGAAGCCGTCTACCGTGATCACCCCGACGTGCAGGTCATCGCCGAGGAATCGACGGCGTGGCCGATGGTCTCGCGGCCGGTCTACCTGGGCGGCCTGGGATTCGGCCTCAAGTGGAACATGGGCTGGATGCACGACACCCTGAAATACATGAGCGAGGACCCGATTCACCGCAAGTATCACCACGACCGTCTGACTTTCTCGATCTGGTACGCCTTTGCCGAGAATTTCGTGCTGCCGCTCTCGCACGACGAAGTGGTGCACGGCAAGGGTTCCCTGATCGGCAAGATGCCGGGCGACACGTGGCGCAAGTTCGCGAATCTGCGGGCACTCTACGGATACATGTGGGGCCATCCGGGCAAGAAGCTGCTCTTCATGGGCGGCGAGTTCGGCCAGCGCCGCGAATGGGCACACGACGGTCAGCTCGAGTGGCAGGTCCTTCAATACCCGGAGCACTCGGGGATGCGCAACTGGGTCGGTGATCTGAATCGCGTTTACCGCACGGAGCGCGCGCTCCACGAGGTGGATTTCGAGCAGGCCGGGTTCGAGTGGATCGACTGCCACGATGCCGAGTCGAGCGTGATCGCGTTCCTGCGCAAATCGCGCAAGGGCGAGACGGTGGTCGTCGCCTGCAATTTCACTCCGCTGCCCCGGGAGAACTATGTGCTCGGCGTGCCGGGAGGGGGATTCTGGCGGGAGCTGCTGAACAGCGATGCGACGCTCTACGGCGGCAGCGGGACGGGCAATTACGGCGGCGTCGAGGCGGCGCCGGTCCCCGCGCATGGGCGCATGCATTCCGTCACGATCACGCTGCCGCCGCTCGGTGTCATGTTCCTCAAGCGGGAGGGCGGGAATGCCTGAGACGCGCAAACCGGCTCGCAAGCAGGAAAACGCGGTCGACGGACGAGTCCGCGTGGTGATCGAATCGGTGAGCCCCACCGTCGACGGTGGCCGGTTCGCCGCAAAGCGAGTGATCGGCGACCGGGTCGTCGTCGAGGCCGACTGCTTCACCGATGGTCACGATGCCGTGACAGCGCGCGTTCTGTACCGGCGCGAGGACGAACCCGAATGGCGCGAGGGGCCGATGACGTTCCTCGGCAACGACCGGTGGCGCGGCAGCTTCCGCGCCGACGCGCTCGGCCGGTACCGCTACACGGTGTCGGCCTGGGTCGATCAGTTCCTCTCTTGGCTGCACGATTTCGAGCGACGCGTCGACCCCGAGGACCTCAAGATCGCCGTGCTGGTCGGTGCCGAGCTGATCGAGGGCGCGGCAAAGCGCGCCTCCGGCGCGGACCGCAAGCAGCTCGCCGACTGGGCGGCGCGGCTGCGAGCGGGCGGCAAACCCGAAGCGCTCAAGATTCTGGGCCTGGACGAGGCGCTCGGCGAGGTGGCAAAGCGTTACCCCGACCGCAGTCTCGCACTGACGTATCCGGTGGAGTTTCCGCTGGTCGTGGATCCCGAGCGAGCGCGCTACAGCACCTGGTACGAGCTCTTTCCCCGGTCGACATCCCCCGTCGCGGGCAAGCACGGCACGTTCCGCGATGTGGAAGCGCGCCTGCCCTATGTCGCGGAAATGGGCTTCGACGTTCTCTACTTCCCGCCGATTCACCCCGTCGGCCGCGAGAAGCGCAAGGGCAAGAACAACTCGCTCACGCCGACGCCCGAGGACGTGGGCAGTCCCTGGGCCATCGGCGCGGCCGAAGGCGGACACAAGTCGATCCACAAGCCGCTCGGCACGATCGAGGATTTCCGCAAGGTCGTGACCCGCGCCCGCGAGCTCGGAATCGACATCGCGCTCGACATCGCCTTCCAGTGCGCGCCCGACCATCCGTACGTCAAGGAGCACCCCGAGTGGTTCCGCTCGCGTCCTGACGGCACGGTCCAGTACGCCGAGAATCCGCCCAAGAAATACCAGGACATCTATCCGTTCAACTTCGAATCGGAGGACTGGCAGACGATGTGGGAAGAGCTCGCGAGCATCTTCGAGTGCTGGATCGCCGAGGGGGTGACCATCTTCCGCGTCGATAATCCGCATACTAAGGCGTTTCCCTTCTGGGAATGGGCGATCGACCGGCTCAAGCGGGCTCACCCCGAGACGATCTTCCTCGCCGAGGCGTTCACCCGCCCGAAGGTCATGCATCGGCTCGCCAAGCTGGGGTATACGCAGTCGTACACGTATTTCGCGTGGCGCAACACCAAGACCGAACTCACCGAGTACTTCACCGAGCTCTCGAAAGGCCCGGGTCGCGAATACTTCCGGCCGAACGTGTGGCCGAACACGCCCGACATCCTCACCGAGTACCTGCAGTTCGGTGGCCGCCCCGCGTTCATGGCGCGGCTCGCGCTTGCGGCGACGCTCGCGGCGAGCTACGGGATCTACGGTCCCGCGTACGAGCTCCTCGAGGCAAAGCCGCGCGATCCGGGTGGCGAGGAGTACCTCGATTCGGAAAAGTACCAGCTGCGCGCATGGGACCTCGACCGCGAGGACAGCCTGCGCGACTTCATCGCGCGCATCAACAAGGCGCGGCGGGAGAATCCCGCGCTCCACTCGGACCAGTCGCTGCGGTTCTTCCCGATCGACAACGAGCACCTGATCTGCTATGCGAAGGCCACCGAGGATCTGGACAACGTGGTCGTCAGCGTCGTGAATCTCGACCCGTACCACACGCAGTCGGGGTGGGTGGAAATCGACCTGAAGGCGCTGGGCGTGGACCCCGCGTCGCCCTATCAGATGAACGAGCTGCTCACCGGCGCGCGCTACCTCTGGAACGGGCCGCGCAACTTCGTGAGCCTGGACATTGCGCGCGCGCCGGCGCAGATCTTCCGCCTGCGCCGGAAGGTGCGCACCGAGCGCGACTTCGACTACTTCCTCTGACAGCTATCTCGAAACCGCGGCCATGCCACTTCATTCAAGAGAGGTTGTACGAACAAGGGGAGACTCCACCTTGTGTATCCCCTCCAGCGCGCGCGCGGAGTTCTTTTGATCTTGCCGGGGGAAACAGATGGATCGAGACGTTAGCCCCGTGACCGCTGGCGCGCCGACCGCAGCTGCAGCGCAGGCGGTCGACGACGCGCACTGGTACAAGGACGCGGTCGTCTACCAGCTGCACATCAAGGCGTTCTTCGATTCGAACGACGACGGCTTCGGCGATTTTCGCGGCCTCACCTCGAAGCTCGACTACATCAAGGATCTCGGCGTCAACACGGTGTGGTTGCTCCCCTTCTACCCCTCGCCGATGCGCGACGACGGGTACGACGTCGCTGACTATCACAATATCCACGCGCAATACGGCCTCCGGAACGACTTTCGGCAGTTCGTCCGCGAAGCGCACCGGCGTGGCCTGCGCGTGATCACCGAGCTCGTCGTGAACCACACCTCCGATCAGCATCCGTGGTTCCAGGCCGCCCGCCGGGCGCCGCCCGGTTCGCCCAAGCGCGACTACTACGTCTGGAGCGATTCGGATCAGAAGTACCAGGGCACGCGCATCATCTTCACCGACACCGAGTCCTCGAACTGGACCTGGGACCCGGTCGCCAAGGCCTACTTCTGGCATCGCTTCTTCAGCCACCAGCCCGATCTCAATTTCGACAATCCGAGCGTGCTGAAGGCGATCTTCAAGACCATGCGCTTCTGGCTCGACATGGGTGTGGAC
>JBAVOG010000515.1:0-8654 GCA_049691875.1 Burkholderiales bacterium
CTTGTGCATCTTGTTCACGAACCCTGTCTCGACAGCGGAGCATCCATGACCACAGCGACCTATTCGCTCACCGAAAAGAAGCGCATCCGTAAGAGCTTTGCCAAGCGCGCGAACGTGCTCAAAGTTCCGTACCTGCTGGCGACCCAGCTGGAAAGCTATACGGCATTCCTGCAGGCCGAGGTACCGCCCGAGAGCCGCAAGACCGAGGGCCTCCAGGCCGCGTTCAACTCGATCTTTCCGATCTCGAGCCACTCGGGCAACGCGCGGCTCGACTTCGTCTCGTACCTGCTCGGCGAGCCGCCGTTCGACGTGAAGGAGTGCCAGCAGCGCGGGCTCACCTACGCCGCGCCGCTGCGCGCGAAAGTCCGGCTGACGATCATGGACCGCGAGGCGGCCAAGCCGACGATCAAGGAATTGAAGGAGCAGGAAGTGTACATGGGCGAGATTCCGCTCATGACGCACACCGGCTCGTTCGTCATCAACGGCACCGAGCGCGTGATCGTGTCGCAGTTGCACCGCTCGCCCGGCGTGTTCTTCGAGCACGACAAGGGCAAGACCCACTCGAGCGGGAAGCTGCTGTTTTCCGCCAGGATCATTCCGTACCGCGGCTCGTGGCTCGATTTCGAGTTCGATCCGAAGGACTTCGTCTATTTCAGGGTCGACCGCCGGCGCAAGATGCCCGTAACGATCCTGCTCAAGGCGATCGGCATGACGATCGAGCAGATCCTCGCTCACTTCTACGACTTCGACACCTTCCAGCTCGGGGCGGAAGGCATCCAGTTCGAACTGGTGCCCGAGCGGCTGCGCGGGGAGCTCGCGCGCTTCGACTTCGTCGACGCGAGCGGCAAGGTCATCGTCGCCAAGGACAAGCGCATCACCGTCAAGCACATCCGCGACATGGAAGCCGGCGGCATGCAGCGCATCACCGTGCCCGACGACTTCCTGCTCGGCCGGGCACTCGCGCACAACGTGGTCGATCGCGAAACCGGCGAGATCCTGGCCAACGCGAACGACGAGATCACCGAGGAGGTCCTCGAAAAGCTTCGCGGCGGTGGCGTCGACGCGATCAGCACCATCTACACCAACGACCTCGACCAGGGCGCCTACATCTCGCAGACCCTGCGAAGCGACGAAACTGCGGACCAGTGGGCTGCGAAGGTCGCGATCTATCGCATGATGCGACCGGGAGAGCCGCCCACGGAAGACGCGGTCGAGACGCTGTTCAAGGGGCTCTTCTACGCGGAAGAGCGGTACGACCTGTCGATGGTCGGCCGCATGAAGTTCAATCGCCGCGCCTACCCGAACAAGCTGGAGGACAAATCGCCCGCCTGGCTGCGGCGCTTCTACGAGAGCGTCGGACCGAAGGATACTGACGGCGCGGCAACCCTTTCCAACGAGGACATTCTCGCGGTGGTCGGCATCATGGTCGAGCTGCGCAATGGTCGCGGCGAGATCGACGACATCGACCATCTCGGCAACCGCCGTGTGCGCTCGGTCGGCGAGCTGGCCGAGAACCAGTTCCGCGCGGGTCTCGTGCGCGTTGAGCGGGCGGTGAAGGAGCGGCTGTCGCAGGCGGAAAGCGACAACCTGATGCCGCACGACCTCATCAATGCTAAGCCCATCTCGGCGGCGATCAAGGAATTCTTCGGGTCGAGCCAGCTTTCGCAGTTCATGGACCAGACGAACCCTCTGTCCGAGATCACGCACAAGCGCCGTGTATCGGCGCTCGGACCGGGCGGCCTGACGCGCGAGCGTGCGGGCTTCGAAGTGCGTGACGTCCACCCGACGCATTACGGCCGCGTGTGCCCGATCGAGACACCGGAAGGCCCGAACATCGGGCTCATCAATTCGCTCGCGATCTACGCGCGCACCAACCAGTACGGCTTCATGGAAACGCCGTACCGCAAGGTGACCGACGGGAGCGTCACGAACGAGATCGACTTCCTGTCCGCGATCGAGGAAGGGAACTTCGTGATCGCGCAGGCGAACGCGACGCTCGACGACCAGGGGCGGCTCGTGGACGAGCTCGTGTCCTGCAGGTTCCGGAACGAATTCATGCTGTCGGGACCGGACCGGGTGCAATACATGGACGTTGCGCCGTCACAGGTGGTCTCGGTGGCGGCGTCGCTCATTCCGTTCCTGGAGCACGACGACGCGAACCGCGCGCTGATGGGCTCGAACATGCAGCGCCAGGCGGTGCCGTGTCTGCGTCCCGAGAAGCCGCTGGTCGGCAGCGGTATCGAGCGCACCGTGGCCGCCGACTCCGGCACCGCGGTGATCGCCTTGCGTGGCGGCCTGGTCGACTACCTGGATGCGACCCGGATCGTCGTGCGGGTGAACGACGACGAGACGAACGCGGGCGAAGTCGGCGTCGACATCTACAACCTCACCAAGTATCAGCGTTCCAATCAGAACACGAACATCAACCAGCGCCCGATCGTGAAGGTGGGCGAGCGGATCGCCAAGGGCGACGTGGTGGCCGACGGCGCATCCACCGACCTTGGCGAGCTGGCGCTCGGGCAGAACATGCTCGTCGCGTTCATGCCGTGGAACGGCTACAACTTCGAGGACTCGATCCTCATCTCCGAGCGGGTCGTGGCCGAGGATCGCTACACCTCGATCCACATAGAGGAGCTGACGGTGGTCGCGCGCGACACCAAGCTCGGACCGGAGGAGATCACCCGCGACATCTCGAACCTGTCCGAGGCGCAGCTGGCGCGTCTCGACGAGTCCGGTATCGTGTACATCGGCGCCGAGGTCGAGGCGGGCGATGTGCTGGTGGGCAAGGTGACCCCCAAGGGCGAGACCCAGCTCACCCCGGAGGAAAAGCTGCTGCGCGCGATCTTCGGCGAGAAGGCCTCGGACGTGAAGGACACGTCGCTCCGTGTGCCATCGGGAATTTCCGGCACGGTGATCGACGTCCAGGTCTTCACGCGCGAGGGGATCGAGCGCGACAAGCGGGCCCAGAGCATCGTCGACGACGAGCTGAAGCGCTACCGCAAGGATCTCACCGATCAGATGCGGATCGTCGAGACAGACACGTTCGGGCGGATCGAGCGTCTGCTGCTCAACAAGACGGCGCAGAAGGGTCCGAAGAAGCTCGTGAAGGGCACGAAGATCACGAAACCCTATCTCGACGACGTCGAGCGGCACTCGTGGTTCGAGATCAGCCTGGCGGACGAGGAAGCCCAATCCCAGCTCGAGACGATCAAGGATTCGCTCGCCAACACCCGCGAGGAATTCGACCGGATGTTCGAGGCCAAGAAGAAGAAGCTGACCCAGGGCGACGAGCTGCCGCCAGGCGTGCAGAAGATGGTCAAGGTGTACCTGGCGGTGAAGCGTCGCGTCCAGCCGGGCGACAAGATGGCCGGCCGGCACGGCAACAAGGGCGTGATCTCCAAGATCGTACCGATCGAGGACATGCCGCACATGGCGGACGGAACGCCGGTCGACATCGTGCTGAATCCGCTCGGCGTGCCGTCGCGGATGAACGTCGGCCAGATCCTCGAAACCCACCTGGGATGGGCGGCCAAGGGAATCGGCCGGAAGATCGGCGACTTGCTGCAAGCGAAAGCGGGCGTCGCCGAGATCCGCGGTCTGCTCGAGAAAGTCTACAACGCCAAGGGTCGGCCGGAGCGCCTCGCGGAGCTCTCGGACGAGGAGGTCCTCGCGATGGCGGCCAACCTGCGCGAGGGGGTGCCCTTTGCGACCCCCGTGTTCGATGGCGCGACCGAGACCGAGATCATGGCGATGCTCGATCTCGCCTATCCAAAGGACGACCCGCGCACCAAGCTGCTCGGCATGACGCCAACCAGGACGCAGGTCACGCTGTACGACGGGCGCACTGGTGACGCGTTCGACCGGGTGGTCACGGTGGGCTACATGCACGTGCTGAAGCTCCATCACCTCGTGGACGACAAGATGCATGCCCGCTCGACGGGCCCGTACAGCCTGGTGACCCAGCAGCCGCTCGGCGGCAAGGCGCAGTTCGGCGGCCAGCGCTTCGGCGAAATGGAGGTCTGGGCCCTCGAGGCCTACGGCGCTTCCTACACGCTGCAGGAGATGCTGACGGTGAAGTCGGACGACATCCAGGGTCGGACCAAGGTCTACGAGAACATCGTCAAGGGCGACCACAAGATCGACGCCGGCATGCCGGAGTCGTTCAACGTGCTGGTGAAGGAGATACGCTCGCTTGGCATCGACATCGACCTGGAGAGGTTCTAGGGCGTGAGGAGTGGAAGGCGAAACGTGGGGTGCGCAACCTGCACGTTTCGCCGCGAGCCGGATTCACGATTCACGTATTGCTGCACGACCGGAGGTTCTGAGACATGAAAGCACTGCTCGATTTGTTCAAGCAGGTCACGCAGGAACAGGAATTCGACGCGATCAAGATCGGCCTCGCGTCGCCCGAGAAGATCCGTTCGTGGTCGTTCGGCGAGGTCAGAAAGCCGGAGACCATCAACTACCGCACCTTCAAACCGGAGCGCGAGGGGCTCTTCTGCGCGAAGATCTTCGGGCCGATCAAGGACTACGAGTGCCTGTGCGGCAAGTACAAGCGGCTGAAGCACCGCGGCGTGATCTGCGAGAAGTGCGGCGTCGAGGTGACGCTCGCCAAGGTGCGCCGCGAGCGCATGGGCCACATCGAGCTCGCGAGCCCGGTCGCTCACATCTGGTTCCTGAAGTCCCTGCCCTCGCGGCTTGGGCTCGTCCTCGACACGAGCCTGCGCGACATCGAACGTGCGCTCTACTTCGAGGCCTACATGGTCGTCGACCCCGGCATGACGCCGCTCAAGCGCTGCCAGCTGCTCACCGAGGACGACTACCTCGCCAAGGTCGAGGAGTACGGTGACGACTTCAGCGCGAGCATGGGCGCCGAGGGCGTTCGCGAGCTGCTGCGCTCGCTGGACATGCAGCACGAGATCGACACGCTGCGCAAGGATCTCGAGGCGACCGGCTCGGACGCGAAGATCAAGAAGATCGCGAAGCGACTCAAGGTGCTCGAGGGCTTCCAGAAGTCGGGGATCAAGCCCGACTGGATGATCATGGAGGTCCTGCCGGTGCTCCCGCCGGAGCTGCGCCCGCTGGTGCCGCTGGACGGCGGCCGGTTCGCGACCTCGGATCTCAATGACCTCTACCGGCGCGTCATCAACCGCAACAACCGGCTGAAGCGGCTGCTCGAACTCAAGGCGCCCGAGATCATCGTGCGCAACGAGAAGCGCATGCTGCAGGAAGCCGTCGACTCGCTGCTCGACAACGGCCGTCGTGGCAAGGCGATGACCGGCGCCAACAAGCGGCCGCTCAAGTCGCTCGCCGACATGATCAAGGGCAAGGGCGGCCGGTTCCGCCAGAACCTGCTCGGCAAGCGTGTCGACTACTCGGGCCGCTCGGTGATCGTGGTGGGGCCGCAGCTCAAGCTCCACCAGTGCGGTCTGCCGAAGCTGATGGCGCTGGAGCTCTTCAAGCCCTTCATCTTCCAGAAGCTGGAGCTGATGGGGCTCGCAACGACGATCAAGCAGGCGAAGCGCATGGTGGAAGCGCAGGAGCCGGTGGTGTGGGACATTCTCGAGGAGGTGATCCGCGAGCACCCGGTGATGCTCAATCGCGCCCCGACCCTGCACCGGCTCGGCATCCAGGCGTTCGAGCCGCAGCTCGTCGAGGGGAAAGCGATCCAGCTTCACCCGCTGGTCTGTGCTGCGTTCAACGCCGACTTCGACGGCGACCAGATGGCCGTGCACGTTCCGCTTTCGCTCGAGGCGCAGATGGAAGCGCGGACGCTGATGCTGTCCTCGAACAACATCCTCTCGCCGGCGAACGGCGATCCGATCATCGTCCCGTCCCAGGACATCGTGCTCGGGCTCTACTACGCGACGCGCGACAAGATCAACGCGCGCGGCGAGAACATGTCCTTCTCCGACGTGTCCGAAGTGCTGCGCGCCTACGAGAGCAAGCAGGCCGAGATTCATGCCCGCGTCAACGTGCGGATCCGGGAATACGAAGTGGGCCCGGAAGGCGAGAAGACCGTCAAGGTGACCCGCTATGCCACCACGATCGGGCGCGCGATCCTCTCGGAAATCCTGCCGGCCGGGCTGCCGTTCGAGCTCATCAACAAGCCGCTCAAGAAAAAAGAGATCTCACGGCTCATCAACGCCGCGTTCCGGCGCTGCGGCTTGCGCGAGACCGTGATCTTCGCGGACCGGCTGATGAACGCCGGATTCACGATTGCCACGCGCGCGGGCCTCTCGATTGCGGTCGACGACATGCTTGTGCCGAAGGAAAAGCACGGGCTGATCGAGGCGGCCGAAACCGAGGTCAAGGAGATCGAACAGCAGTACACCTCGGGTCTCGTCACATCCGGCGAGCGCTACAACAAGGTGGTGGACATCTGGGGGCGCACCGGCGATCAGGTCGGCAAGGCGATGATGGACCAGCTGTCCGCCCAGGATGTCGTCGACCGCGAAGGCCAGAGAGTCAAGCAGGAGTCGTTCAACTCCATTTACATGATGGCCGATTCCGGCGCGCGGGGTTCCGCGGCGCAGATCCGCCAGCTGGCGGGCATGCGCGGCCTGATGGCGAAGCCGGACGGCTCGATCATCGAGACGCCGATCACGGCGAACTTCCGCGAAGGTCTCAACGTCCTGCAGTACTTCATCTCGACCCACGGTGCACGGAAGGGTCTGGCGGACACTGCGCTCAAGACGGCCAACTCCGGATATCTCACCCGCAGGCTGGTCGACGTGACCCAGGATCTGGTCGTCACCGAGGACGACTGCGGGACGCAGAACGGTGCCGTGATGCGCGCACTGGTCGAAGGCGGCGAGGTCGTGGAGGCACTGCGGGAACGTATTCTCGGCCGCGTGACCGCGGCGGAGGTCCTGCATCCGGAAAGCCAGGAAGTCCTGCTGGAGGCGGGCACGCTCCTCGACGAGGACGAGGTCGATACGATCGAGATGCTCGGGATCGACGAAGTAAAGGTCCGCACTCCGCTCACCTGCGATACGCGCTGGGGCCTTTGCAGCTACTGCTACGGCCGCGACCTGGGTCGTGGATCGCTGGTCAACGTCGGCGAAGCAGTGGGCGTCATCGCGGCGCAGTCGATCGGCGAGCCGGGCACGCAGCTGACCATGCGCACGTTCCACATCGGCGGCGCGGCATCGCGTGCCGCCGTGGCGAGCCAGGTCGAGGCGAAGTCGAACGGCGTGGTGCGGTTCTCGCCGACGATGCGCTACGTGACGAATTCGCGCGGCGAAAAGGTGGTCATTGCACGAACCGCCGAAGTGCTTGTCACCGACGAGAACGGGCGCGAGCGCGAGCGGCACAAGGTGCCTTACGGGGCGACGATGACGGCCGACGACGGCAAACCCGTCAAGGCCGGAACGCGGCTGGCTTCGTGGGACCCGCATACCCGCCCGATCATCACGGAGTACGCCGGCACGGTGAAGTTCGAGAACGTCGAGGAGGGCGCAACCGTCGCGAAGCAGATCGACGATATCACCGGCCTATCCACCCTCGTGGTGATCGACGCCAAGCGCCGCGGACCCTCGACCAAGGGGCTGCGTCCGCAGGTGCGGCTGCTGAGCGAGTCCGGCGAGGAGATCAAGATCGCCGGAACGGACCACTCGGTGAACATCACCTTCCAGGTCGGCTCTCTGATCACCGTCAAGGACGGGCAGCAGGTGTCGGTCGGCGACGTGCTGGCGCGCATCCCGCAGGAAGCCGCGAAGGCGCGCGACATCACGGGCGGTCTGCCGCGGGTCGCGGAGCTGTTCGAGGCGCGCGCGCCGAAGGACGCCGGGATGCTCGCCGAGGTCACGGGCACCGTTTCGTTCGGCAAGGACACGAAGGGCAAGCAGCGCCTCGTGATCACCGATCTCGACGGCACGCAGCATGACTTCCTCATCCCGAAGGAAAAGCACGTCACGGTGCACGACGGCCAGGTGGTGAACAAGGGCGAGCTGATCGTCGACGGACCGGTCGAGTCACACGACATCCTCCGGCTCCAGGGCGTCGAGGCGCTCGCGCGCTACATCACCGACGAAGTGCAGGACGTCTACCGGCTGCAGGGCGTGCGCATCAACGACAAGCACATCGAGGTGATCGTGCGGCAGATGCTGCGCCGCGTGCAGGTCGAGGAGGCGGGCGACACGCGCTTCATCCCCGGCGAGGAAGTCGAGCGCGCCGAGCTCCTGACCGAGAACGAGCGCGTGGAGGCCGAAGGCAAGCAGCCCGCGACGTTCAGCTACAAGCTACTCGGGATCACGAAGGCGTCGCTTTCGACCGACTCGTTCATCTCGGCCGCATCGTTCCAGGAGACCACGCGCGTGCTCACCGAGGCGGCGATCATGGGCAAGCGGGACGAGCTGCGCGGCCTGAAGGAGAACGTCATCGTCGGGCGTCTGATTCCGGCTGGTACCGGACTCGCGTACCACAATGCCCGGAAGCACGCACCGTCCGCGGAGGCGCTGATGCAGCAGGAGCTCATGGAAAGCACGGAAGCGGCGCCGACGGAAGAAGAGGTGCAGCAACAACAAGAAGCTTAGCGGCGCTTAGCAGAAGAATAGGCGCGCGAGGCTTCGACGCCGCAAAAGCGGAAGGTCACGAACGGGGGGAAACCCGCGGTTTCCCCCCGTTACCCCCCTTCCCGCAGAATCCAAGAC
>JBAVOG010000516.1:0-6219 GCA_049691875.1 Burkholderiales bacterium
GTCCTGGCCGGCAAGCTCGATGCCCAGCCACAGCAGGAACTCGGCGCAGCGGCCGCCACGTCCGTTGCCGCGGACGGTGACCGTGCATTCGCCGCCGGAGATCAGCGCGACCGGCGCTTCGAACGGATGGCCGAACCGCTCGACCTGCCGGGCGAGTGCTGCATAGACTTTTGCCACTTCGGACGCCTCGCCCGTGACGCTGTCCCCGAGGATCACCGCCGGAATCGAGTGACGAGCGAAGTAGTCGGCGGCCGCGAGCAGCGAGCGTTGCGCGGTGGCGATCACGCGGTTCTCGACTCGCGCGAAGATCGGGTCGCCATGCTTCGGAGTTTCCGGGATCTCGCCGCGCACGCCGCGCGCGAGGACATTCACAACACGCTCTGGAGCCTTTACGCGCCACCGCTGGATCACGTCCAGCGCATCTGCGAAAGTCGTGGGATCGGGCGCGCATGGCCCCGAGGCAATGTGGGTGGGATCGTCGCCCGTGACGTCGGAGACGATGAGCGCAATGACCTGCGCCTGGCAAAGTGCCGCGAGCCGGCCGCCCTGTATCGCCGACAGATGCTTGCGCACCGTGTTCATGTCCTGGATCGGCGCACCGCAGCGCAGGAGCTCGCGTGTCGTCGCTTTCAGATCATCGCTCGTTATGCCGTCCACGGGCAGCGCGAGCAGACTCGAGCCGCCTCCCGAGACGAGCACCAGAAGCAAGTCCTCGGGCGCCGCATTGCGCGCGAGCTGCAGGATCTGCAGCGCCGCGCGCTCGCCGCTTTCATCGGGCACGGGATGACCCGCTTCCACGACCTTGATTCGCTCCGTCTGCAGACCGTGCTGATAGCGCGTGATCACCAGGCCCTCGAGCGCGGCATCCTTCGGCCAGTGCTGCTCGACGGCCATCGCCATCGATGCCGCAGCCTTTCCGGCGCCGACGACGATCGTGCGTCCGCTCGGAATTGCGGGCAGGTGGACGGGGAGAATCCGGATCGGATCCGCCCCCTCCACCGCGGCCTTGAAGCTTTCTATGAGCAGTTCCCGCGGATTCATCGAATTCTCAACTCCTGCATGATCGCGTCGCTCGAATGCTTGTAGGGCGAAGTGGCGTTCCGCTGCGACACGACTGTTGCACTTGCACGGTGCGGCGTTTCTCAGCGGCACCGATATGGTGCTATTCTCTGCGCCGAAACCGGGCGTAGCAAGAATTAACTAAATAGATTCATGCGGTTGCATTGCCGGCCCGAACCAGCGTCGGGAGCCGGTTTCCCCAGGGGAGGAGAAAACAGTGGAAGCGTTCAAGTCTGGAGCCGATGTCCTCTTCATTCTGATGGGCGCCGTCATGGTGCTCGCCATGCACTCCGGATTCGCCTTTCTCGAGGTCGGGACGGTACGCGCCAAGAACCAGGTCAACGGACTGGTCAAGATCCTGTGCGACTTCGCGATTTCGACGGTCGCGTATTTTTTCGTCGGATACGCAGTTGCCTATGGCGTCAACTTTTTTGCCGGCGCGGAGCAGCTCGCGCAGAAGAGCGGCTACGATCTCGTCAAGTTCTTCTTCCTGCTCACCTTTGCGGCGGCCGTCCCCGCGATCATCTCCGGAGGCATCGCCGAGCGTTCCCGATTCTATCCGCAGCTGATCGCATCCGCGTTCATCGTCGCGCTCGTCTACCCCTTTTTCGAGGGCATCACCTGGAACGGAAAGTACGGCGTGCAGGAATGGCTGAAAGGCGCTTTCGGTGCGGAGTTTCACGACTTCGCAGGATCGGTGGTCGTGCATGCGGTGGGCGGATGGATTGCGCTCGCGGCCGTGCTGCTCCTCGGCGCGCGGGCCGGACGCTACGGCAAGGACGGGCGCCCGATGACCGCGCATCCGCCGTCGAGCATCCCCTTCCTGGCGCTCGGTGCGTGGGTGCTCTCGGTCGGCTGGTTCGGATTCAACGTCATGTCCGCGCAGACCCTCGACAAGGTGAGCGGCCTGGTAGCGCTGAACTCGCTGATGGCCATGGTGGGAGGCATCCTTGCGGCCATGATCGCCGGCCGCAACGACCCGGGTTTCGTGCACAACGGGCCGCTCGCCGGGCTGGTCGCCGTGTGCGCCGGTTCGGATGTCATGCACCCGATCGGCTCGCTCGTAGTGGGCGCCGTGGCGGGCGTGCTGTTCGTCTACGCCTTTACTGCCGCGCAGAACCGCTGGCGCATCGACGATGTTCTGGGGGTATGGCCGCTGCACGGGCTGTGCGGCGCGTGGGGCGGCATCGCAGCCGGCATATTCGGGATGCAGGCACTCGGGGGCATGGGCGGGGTTTCTTTCATGTCGCAACTCTTTGGCACCGTGCTCGGCATTGTCGTGGCATTGATCGGGGGCGGGATCGTCTACGGCGCAATCAAGGCGATAGCCGGGTTGCGCCTCAGCCCTGAAGAAGAATTCCAGGGCGCCGATCTGTCGATCCACAAGATCTCGTCGTCGCCGGAACGCACGCCCGCCGCGCAATAGGACGGTGCGGACGTTTGTGCGGGCGTCTGTGCGGACGATCGCGCGGACGTGTGCGCGCCCAACGGGTGCGGCCGCGCGCCGCGTCTCGTTCGGCGACTCCCGGGTCAGGCAATACCCATCATCCGGAGTGCGCCCTTGAAGAGCGGGCTCGTGGGGTCACCGAGTTTCTCGGTCACGCTGAGGTGATTCTCGCCCGGCATCTCGATATCCCCGGCGAACACGTTCTTCCACGCCTTCGCGATCGATGAGTTCAGATCCTGAAACGCCTGCGGCTCGGCGCCACCGACGCACGTCCACAGCTTCGCGTCGGTTGCCGGCGGCATGAGCACGGGCGAGCAGCGACGGGCCACGGCGAGGTCGAAATTGACCTGCGGCTTGAGAAACGCGGCGCCGGCAAGCGGACGCAGATCGTGAACGCCGCTGATCGACAGGCCGCCCTGAAAGACCTTGCGCGGGAGATCGGGCGCAAATACCGGCCAGTGCGCGGCCAGCAACATCGCGGTCAGGTGTCCGCCCGCCGAGTTGCCGGTGGCGTAGAGTCGCTGCGGATGGCCGCCGAAATGGCTGGCGTTGCGATAGAGCCATGCCCCGGCCTGCAACACCTGGCGCACGATCTCCTCGACCGTCACCGTCGGACAGAGCGCGTAGTTGACGTTAACAAAGGTAACGCCAGCTTTCGTGAATGCGGGCGCGAGAAAATTGTAGAAGCGCTTGTCCAGGGCGCGCCAGTAGCCGCCATGAATGAACATCAGCACTGCCTTGCTTGCGCCGCGCGCGCGGAAGATGTCGAGCTTCTGCGCCTCGTGGGGTCCATACGGCACATCCACGTAGCCATCCAGACCCGGGAGCACCTCCCGTGAACGGGCCTCGGCACGATCGAAGTACTCCTGAAAGTTCGTTATGGTGGCGCGCGGGTTGTATTGCAGATCGAATTCGGACGCGCTCATTCCGATCTTCCGTTCATCGTTGCTCCGTTCATTTTCCTCCCGTTCGTTGCCGTCCGGATCATGCGCTCCCTTTCAGTCAGGCAGGACTGCGGTCGCTTCGATTTCGAGCTTGGCGCCATCCTCGACGAAGCCCGCAACCTGGATGCCTGTCATCACCGGGAAGTGGCGGCCGATGATCTCCCGGTAGACTGCCCCGAGCGCCTTTCCCGCCGCCCGATACTCGTCACGGTCGCCCACGTACCACGTCATCCGAACGATGTGCTCGGGCTTGGCGCCAGCTTCCGCGAGGATCGCGACGATGTTGGAAAGAGCCTGCCGCGCCTGCGCGACGAAATCGCTGGATTCGAACTTCTCGTGCTGCGGGTTCCAGCCGACCTGGCCGGCGACGAACACCAGGCGTCCCTTGGCGACGATGCCGTTCGAATAGCCCTTGGGCTTGCCCCAGCCCGGGGGTTGCAGGATCTGCATGCGAGGCCTTTCGCGCGAGTGTTTAGGTTCCGAATTATCTACTTCCCGCCATGGGATTGTCAGAGATCGGGCCGTGCTGCATGTTGCGGCGCAATGCCCGCGCGCGTCCGTTGCCGGATGCGTAGCGCGCTCGTCGTGAGAGATCAAACTCGCCCCGTATAATGCACGCGAACGATTGCTGCTTCGCGCGCGGGAGGAATGCGGTCGCGCGAATATCCTGGAGGTCATCGAATGCTCTTTCATACCGCAGCCGACCAGCGACCCTATCACTACGGCCCGTTTCCGCTCGAGATGCTCCCGCGCGATGCCTCCGTCGCGGCCGCGGAGGCGGCGCTTCCGCCGGTGACCCGGAAGGTTCACGGCGCACCACCGAGGAGCGCGTTCGGACTTGCACTGCGCACATACCTGGAGATCTTCAAGAGCCAGGTCAACCCCGAAGTCGCGCCCAAGCGCGCACCGGTGCCCGACGACACGGGTCGCCGAACGATGGATGTCAAGGGCTATGCCTACTTCCTGAACGCATCGCAAGTCGGTATCTGCCGGATTCCCGATAACGCATGGGTGGTGGGCGCCGAGCGTCCTGATCATCAGCACGCGGTCGTGCTGCTCGTCGAGCACGGTCGGGTTCCCGAAGCGGACAATCCCGCGCGTGAGTGGGTGCATCCGGCAGTGGGCGAAGCAGGCGACATGCGCGCAGGCGAGATCGCGGTCTGTGTGGCGCGCCACATCGCCAAGCTGGGCTTCTCCTCGCGTGCGCACGTGGCGGGCAACGGACTGCTCGACGCGGAGCGGCTCGCGGTGCTCGCCGGTCTGGTCGTGCGCGACGGAACGGGTCTTCTCAATCCGTTTATCGACACCGGCTTCGCGCTCGCAGTGGTTTCTACCGAATATGCGCTGACAGAGGATCAACCGCTTGCCGCCGACACCGTCGACGCGCGCGGACTGCGCTATTGGCTCGGGCTGAACGGCGCCACATCGGGCCGGGAGCGCAATCGCTGCGCCAAGCGCCCGACGCACTACAGCAAGTATCCAATGGAGCAGGTCAGGCGCGTCGATCGGCCGACGACGCTCATCCTGGATGACGAGGTCCCGCGGGTCTCGAAGCGCGCGGGCTTTTTCGACCGGGCGTTGCGCGGCGACCTTGGCGAGAAGACACAGGCGGAGCGAAGCCGCTTTGCGTTCAAGCAGCCGCACTCCGCGGGGATGATGGCGCCGATGCGGGCGATGGTTCCGATCCAGGGCGGCGAGGCAGTCGGGAGTGCCGACACGGTCCGCTACAGTGATTCGGCCGCAAATTCGCGGGCGCTGAAGTCGCTATCGTATTTCCTCGGCTCGGATCTCACCGGCATCTGCGAGATTCCCCGCTACGCGTGGTATTCGCACGACGCAGACGGCAACCCGGTCGAGATGAAGCACAAGTACGCTGTGGTCATGCTCATCGACCAGGAGTACGACACGATGGAAGGTGCCTCGGGCGACGATTGGATCTCCGGCGCCCAGTCGATGCGTGGCTACCTTCGTGGCGCCGAGATCGCAGGCATCATGGCCGACACGTTGCGTCGGCTCGGGTTTCCCGCGCGCTCGCAGACCAACGTGGACAGCGAGGTGCTGCACATCCCGCTGCTGCTGCTCGCCGGGCTCGGCGAGATGAGCCGCATCGGCGAGCTCGTGCTCAACCCGTTCGTTGGCCCGCGCTTCAAATCGGTGGTGCTCACCACCGACATGCCGCTCGAGCCGGACAAGCCGATCGACTTCGGCCTGCAGTATTTCTGCAGCCACTGCTGGAAGTGCGCGCGCGAATGTCCGTGCGAAGCGATTCCCTTCGGCGGCAAGGTCGTGTTCAACGGGTACGAGACCTGGAAGCCGGACGTCGAGCGCTGCGCCCGCTACCGGCTCACCAACGCCAAGGGCTCGGCCTGCGGCCGCTGCATGAAGACCTGTCCGCTGAACAAGGTCGTCACGGCGGATGGCCCGTTGCTCCAGCGCGTCGCGAGCTGGTGCGGCGTGAACGCCTTCTGGCTCAAGCCGCTCCTGGTCCCGATCGCAGTGAAGCTCGACGATTATCTGGGTAACGGCAAGCGCAACCCGGTCAAGAAGTGGTGGCTGGATTTCGAGATCGTCGACGGCGTGTGCGTGACGCCGCCCAAGGGCGTGAGCCAGCGCGATCTCGATGTTGCCCACAAGGTCGACCCCGCGAAGAAGCCGATGGCCTTTTATCCGGCCAGCATGATGCCCGTTCCCAACGACAACAATCCGCAACCCGTCGATCGCAAGGCCGCGCTCGCTGCGGCCGCGCGCATCGAGACGCCGGAGCAGGCC
>JBAVOG010000517.1:0-4637 GCA_049691875.1 Burkholderiales bacterium
TCGATGGCCTACGCTTGGCCGGGGATTTCCCGGGACGAGGTCTGAGTGAACGTTTGCGCGCTTTTGCCACGAGTGCCTCCTGAGTCGATTGGACGCATCCGCACCCCCGGGATGGAGGCGTTCGGCGCGAGAAGACTAGCACGGCTGGAACACTGCGGCCTCGTGTGCTCAGGTTTGTATGCGCCTGTCGCAGTGCAATCCCGTTAGGATTCTGCCTTTGCCGACACCGGCGGTTGCGAGGGCACCATGAACGAAGAGGTCCGTTCCCGCGCGGAACGGAAGATTGTCGTGGTTGGGCACGGAGCGGCTGGGCTGAGCGCCGCGCTGGCTGCGACCGAGGCTGCGTCCGAGCAGGGAATCACCGCGTGCGTAACGGTCGTCGAGCGCGCTTCCGATGCCGCGTGCGGCGGCAATAGCCGCTGGAGTCCCTCCAACATCCGCATGCGTGCGCCGGATGAGATGGAGCCGGGATTCGTCGACGAGATCTGCGCGCAATCCGGAGGCAAGGCGGATCGCGCCTATTTCGAGCGCCTCGCGGCAGACGCGCCGGCGACGGCGCAATGGCTGCAGGGCAAGGGCGTCGAATTTCACGGCCCGCCCTATTACCTGAGCAAGGGACCTGCTCGCATCCAGCCGGTCGGTGGCGGCCCGGCGCTCTTCAACGCGCTTTGGCGCTCGGCAAGAGCTGCGGGCGTCGAGTTTCTGTACGGTCGCGCGCTTCGCCGGCTGGTGGTCGAGGAGGGTGGAGTCGCCGGAGTCGAGGTCGGTCCCGACTCAGTCGTTCTACGCGCCGACGCCGTGATCCTGGCGTGCGGCGGTTTCGAGGGCAATCGCGAGATGCTCGGTGAGTACATCGATCCGGGCGCGACGAGTCTGCGCCCGATCTCGCCGGGCACCGCTTTCAATGACGGTGCCGGCATACGGGCCGCGCTGGAAGTCGGAGCGCGCCGGTCGGGGGACTGGAACGGAATGCACGCCGAGCCCGTGGATGCGCGCAGCCAAGCGTCTGCGCCGGTGGTGCTGGTCTATCCCTACGGCATCGTCGTCGACCGCAACGGCTGCCGCTTCTTCGACGAGGGTGCTGGTCTCGTCCATGAGACCTGGGAGAAATTCGCTCGTGAGATTCACTGCTCGCTACTTGGCCGTACCGCCTTCGCGATCCTCGACGCTGCACTCCTCGACATTCCCGATTACGGACGCGCGATTCGCTCCGAACTGCCGCCGGTCCGGGCCGATTCGATCCCCGCGCTGGCTGCGCAGCTCGGCATCCCGGCCGCGGCTCTTGCCGAAACCGTGAGCGAGTACAACCTCGCGTGCGCTGGCGACGCCTCCCTCTTCGACGCCACGCGAACGGACGGGTTGAAGAGTGCGCCGGGATTGGCGCCGCGCAAATCCAACTGGGCGCGCCCGCTTTCCCGCGCGCCGTTCCTTGCGTGGCCGCTGGTAGGTGCCATCGCCTACACGTTCGGAGGTATCGACACCGACGCGGAGGCACGCGTGCGCGGCGACAACGGTCCGATCCGCGGGCTCTACGCGGCAGGGGAGATCACGGGGCATTTTTACGGAACCGCACCGAACGCGGTCGCCATGCTCCGCGCGCTCGTGTTCGGCCGCATTGCGGGGAGAAACGCCGCTCGCTCGATTTGATTCGCGTGACGCGGACACCCCGAAACCCGCTATCCGTGGCGCCCGCCGCGGACTCAGACCGCAAGCTCCTCGAGAATGCGCGCGCGGATCGCTTCCTTGTCCGACGTGCCGAGATCAGATGAAAGCTCGACGTCGTAGGCGATCTTCGCCGGTCGCTTGAGCACCACGATGCGGTCACCGATCTGCAGTGCTTCGTTGATGGAGTGGGTGATGAACACCGCGGTCTTCCTGCTCTTGCGTACCAGGCTGACGAATTCCTCGCGCAGGCGCTGACCGGTGATCTCGTCGAGGGCCGAGAAGGGCTCGTCGCACAGCAGCAGGCCCGCATTGGTGGCGAAGGCGCGCGCAATGCTCACGCGCTGGCGCATGCCTCCCGAGAGCGCGTGCGGGTAGTCGTTCTCGTGACCGCCGAGACCCAGCTGGGTGAGCCAGCGTTGCGCCGTGTCGCGGCGCTCCTGCGGCGGGATATCGAGCATCTCCAGCCCGACTTCCACGTTTCCGATGGCGGTGCGCCAGGGAAGCAGCCGGTCGTTCTGGAACACCACCGCAATCTTGCCGCGAAACGAGTCGAATTCGCGAAAGGGATCGCGCCCGGTGACCGTGATCGTGCCTTCCGTCGGGTCGAGCAGGCCGGCGATCATGTTGAACATGGTCGATTTCCCGCAGCCGGTCTTTCCCAGGAGCGCCACCAGCTTTCCGCTGCCTATCTCCAGGCTGAGATCGTCGACCGCTCGAAACGCGCCCTCGCCCGCGCGCTGGAAGACCTTGGTGACGCGATCGAACCGGACTTCGGGCTCGTCTGCCTGGACAGCGGTCTGCGCCGCACCGTCAGTCACATCGAGCGCTCCGACAATGCGCGGTAGCGGAAGGCGTTCGCTTCGATCCATGCCAGGAGTCGCTGGACGATCAGCACGAAGAACACCAGCTGCAGCGTCCAGGCCAGTGCGCCCGTCATGTCGAAGAGCTGTTGCTGCTGCAGCAACTCGTAGCCGATGCCACCGGTGGCGCCGACCAGCTCGGCCACCACCACCACGCGCGATGCATTGCCCAGATTGACCTTCCATGCGGTGATGATGTCGGGCAGGATCGAAGGCAGCACCATGATGCGGAATATCTTCCACCGCGTCGGACGGAAAGAAAGCACCATCTCGAACAGGTCCTTGGACATCGCGCGCAGCGCGCCGAGGATCTGGAATGTGAAGGCCGGCAGGGTCGTCATCACCATGATGACGAAGATCCGCAGCTCGATACCGTGGATCCAGATGATCGCGAACACGACCCAGGACAGCGCCGGGATGCCCTGAAAGAAAGTGAGGATCGGTCCGAGGAAGCGATCCACGGCGCGCGATCGGGCCATCACGAACGCGAGCACGCCGCCGAAGAGAAACGCGCCCGCGAGTCCCGCCAGAATCCGCCAGAGCGTTGCCAGCACGTCCGTGAACTGCGAGCCCGACGTGACGATTTCAAAGAATCTAGCCAGTACGCTGGTGAGCGACGGGAAGAGGTAGGGCGGGAACGCCAGGGCCGCGAGCTGCCATACTGCGGCGAGCACCAGGTACGGTGCAAAGTCCGCGCCGTACCGGCGCGCCGCGGCCACGGCGCCCGGGGGGGCGCCGTCGGGCTGTGGCGCAACGGCGCTCATTTCTTCGGTGCCTCGAAGATCGTCTCCGCGCTCGGCGCGCCATCGAGGAACTTGATCGACTGGCCGGCGGCGTAGACCGACTCGATCTCCTTGCGCACCGAGGAGGCCCAGACCACCTTCATGCCCAGGCGGTCATTGGCCCGGAGCAGATCGGCGAGGGCTTTCTGGTCATCCGGCGTGCCCTTGGCCTGAACGATCCTGGCGGCCTCGTCCGGATGGGCGAGGACCCAATCGGCTGCGTCCTTGTACGCGGCATACAGCTTCGGGATCAGTGCCGCGTTGGCCTTCGCCCAGTCGCTGTGCGCGGCGACGCCGAGGTAGGGAAAATTCGTGCTGCCGCTGAATTTCTTCCAGCTCTCGTCGATCTTCAGGTCGATCGTGCGAATCGTGGGTTTCTTCGTCATGAGCACGGTGTACGCAGGCTCCCAGATCTGGACCGCGGCAGCGCGATCGGCAAGCGCGTAGCCGATCAGACCCGGAGGCGCAGTGTTCACGACCGAGAGTTTCGAGATGTCAACGCCCTGCTGCGCGGCAAGAAACTCGAACAGGCGAAAGTTGGTGGTGGCGCGCGCCGCGGCGATTTCCTTGCCCTCGAGATCCTTCAGCGTCTTCACCTCGGGGCGCGAGGTGATTACCGTGCCCCAGTAGTCGAAGATGTTGAAGAGATAGGTCACCTTGACGCCGCGCCGGTCAGCGAGGCCGACGGTCAGCAGTGCGGCGCTGCCGCCGACCTTGAATTCGCCGGAATTGAACTGCGCGGTGTACGCGGTCGGCGGACGCTGCTGAAAATCGAGCGACAAGCCGTTCTTCTCGTCGAGCTTCTGCGCAGTGATAATGGGTGGAAGCAGCGCACCCAGCGAAGGTGGCCCGAACGTGAGGATCTGCACTTTGGCGAGTGGCTGCGCCAGCGCGCTGCCGCTCACCGCGAGCAATGCAAACAGAAACACCTTCAAGGCATCCGCCTTCGCTGAAAACATGTCGTCCTCCTCCGCAGTTGTCGTCGTGCTGCCTTCTGCCTGCTAATATAGTCGAATATGCGCGGTGCGTCGTCCGGCCGCCCACTGGAACTCCTGAATCTCCTGCGGATTTTCGTTCGACGCCAAGCGATGAAAGCGCCGCCCTTCGAGTATGCGCGCGCGACCTCCGTGAACGAGGTTTGCGAATTGTTGCGCCACCATGGCGACGAGGCGAAGCTCATCGCGGGCGGGCAGAGTCTCGTACCGATGATGGCCATGCGGCTGCTGCGCCCCGCGTGGCTCATCGACATCAACGAGATCGCGGCGCTCAAGTTCATCGTCGTCGAACAGAAATTCGTGCGCACCGGCGCGTGCGCGCGGCAGGTCACCCT
>JBAVOG010000518.1:0-13880 GCA_049691875.1 Burkholderiales bacterium
CGGTGCGGCCGGGTCGCTGAGCGGCAGGCGCTCAGTAGGAGAGTCCGCTGATGCCTGGGCCGCGCCCGCGCTCGAGGTCGCGGATGCGCCGCTCGAGGTCGACGAGATCGCTCGACTTGGCGAGGTACCTCTCCACGTCGCGCTGGCGCATGCGCCAGAAGGCGCGCTCGATTGAACGGCTCATCCGGCGGATCATCAACGCGAACACGCGGGCACGCAGCTCGCGCGCATCCCGCTCGATCGCCATGAAGTCCTCATGGGTAAGCTCGCGATTCATGTACGACGTGAAGTCGGGCCTTTCATGGTCGGTGCGGTCCCGCTGGGTCGCCGCCGGGCGGGCCTGAAGTGAGTCATTGCTAACTTTAAAAACAGTGTCTTGGGTCATGCTGGGTACTCCTGTCTGGTCAAATTGCACCATCTTGTTGCGGTGCATGGTAGTAATCTAGGGGCGGGACCGCCCAATTGCAATTCGTCTTTTCAAATACTTAGGTTAGATTTCTCAGAATCACCCATCCGTCATATTGCTTTGCAACATCCTTGCCAGAATTTGGTCGTATCATGCGACCCATGGAGCTCTACCAATTACGCGCTTTCGCCGTGGTCGCCGATAGCGGGCAGCTGACCCGGGCGGCCGATCGCCTGCATCTCAGCCAGCCGGCAGTAAGCGCCCAGATCAAGGCGCTCGAAGAGGAGCTCGGGCAGCGTCTGTTCGACCGCACCTCGAGCGGCATGGAGCTCACGCTGGTGGGCCGGGAGCTGCTCGAGACCGCCCAGCGGGTGCTTGCCGCGGCCGATGCGCTCAAGACGCAGGCGAGCGCGCTCAGCAACCAGCTGGTCGGGAAGCTAAGCATCGGAACGCTGAGCGATCCGCAGTTCATCCGGGTCGGCAAGTTGCTCGGGCTCGCCGTGGAGCGATATCCGCACCTGGACCTTGAGCTGCACAACGTTTTTTCCAAGTCCGCGCTCGAAAGCGTGATGGACGGTGGACTCGACGCGAGCTTCTATTTCGGTGAATTGCCCGATTCGGGTGTGGCGGGCCTGCGGCTCACGGATATGGTCTACCGTGTGGTGGCGGCCGCGGACTGGGCAGAGCGCTTCGACAACGCGACGTGGACCGACATCGCCGCCCTTCCCTGGATCCTGGCGCCCGAGAAGAGCACGCACCACGCGCTCTCGCGGGGACTTTTCAGTGAGCATCACGTGCAGCCGGTGCGCTGGGTCGAGGCGGACAACGAGGGCGTCATCGCCAACCTCGTGCAATCGGGCGTGGGCGTATCGCTCGTGCGCGAGGACGTGGCGCTCGCGATGCAGCAGGCGGGCAAGCTCTTCGTGTGGGAGCCGCCGCGGCTACCGACGACGCTCTGGTTCATCTATCTCGCCGAGCGCGCGCAGGATCCGCTGATCGCCGTGCTGTTGCGGATGCTGCGCGAGTTGTGGCAGCTCGCTCCAGGGCAGTCAACCACCCCGCCGCCTCCGGCGATACCCCGCCTTGAAAAGGAGGGGAAAAAACCAATACCTCGCGTTCAGGCGGCGTCGACGGACTAGGCGAGAATTCGAACCACCCCGCCACGTTTGCAGCGATCCTGCCCAGGCTCTGGAACACCACCCCGGCTGCTTCGCAGTCACCCCTCCGCGACGGGGAGGGGAAAGTGCTAACACCCTGACCGCGCGGTATGCTGCGCTCCGGTGAACGTTGACCCGAGGAGGCACCATGTCGGCAGTGGTCAATCATGCCAAGCGTCAGCTGCGCGAGGGCAAGCTTGCGATCGGACTGGGGCTGCGCCAGGCGCGCACCGTGGACATCGCGCAAATCGTCAAGACCAGCGGCTTCGACTGGCTCTTCATCGATCGCGAGCACAGCTCGATGGGCCTCGACACGGCCGCCCAGATCGCCGCAGCCTCGCTGGCGGTGGGCATCACGCCGATCGTGCGCGTGCCGGGCTACGAGCACTATCACGCCTCCCGCATGCTCGACAACGGCGCGCAGGGCGTGGTGGTGCCGCACGTGGACACCGCCGAGCAGGCGCAACGAATTGCGGACCACTGCCGCTTTCCGCCGGTCGGTCACCGCTCGATGGGCGGCGGGTTGCAGCAGACCGGTTTCGCGCCGATGCCAGTGGGCGAGCTGGCGCGCGTTGTGAACGAGGAGACGCTCGTCGTGGTGATGATCGAGTCGCCGCAGGGCGTCGCGAACTGCGAGGCCATCGCCGCCGTACCGGGCATCGATGCGCTCCTCATTGGCACGAACGATCTGTGCTTCGAGATGGGCATCCCCGGCAACTTCCTCGATCCGCGCGTGATCGACGCCTACACGAAGGTGGTCGCGGCGTGCCGGAAGCACGGCAAGTTCCCGGGCATGGGCGGGATGTACACGCCGGAGCTCCTCGAGCGCTTCGTCGGCATGGGCGCGCGGCTCATCCTCGCCGGATCCGACTTCTCGCTCCTGATGCAGGCCGCCACCGCGCGGGCGACCCTGATCCGCGGCTTCGAAAAAAAGTGAAGGGTCGAATCGCCGTACGCCGCTTCCGCTGTCGCGCGACCTTACAGGATGCTCCCGCTCCTGCGAGACTTATGTGACAAACCATTGAGTTACGGCACATTTTCGGATCAGGCCCGGTTCATGCATGAGTCACAACAGCGGACGCGCCGGAAATGTTTTCCGGCGTTCCGGCGCTTGTCCGAGCATCGACACTTTTTTGATCGATACGTGGCCAACGAGACAAACGGTATGACCGCTTTTCGCACCAGCGTACGCGCGTCTCGGCATCTTTGTTTCCCGACAGCGGGCTTTTCGGTGGCGGCGGGCAAGCTATCGGCGTCGCAGCACGCGGCAGCCCGAACAACCATATCAACACAAGAGAATGATGAAATTCGAATCGGGTCAATCCGGAAGTTCGAGCAGCACGGCAAGAAGCCAGCATGATTTGAGAAACCTGGCGCGCGAACACGCGCAGGCAGCGCTGTCCCTGATCGTCAAGGTCCTGGGCAATCCGAGAGCCTTGCCGCAGGCGCGCATCACCGCGGCACGCAGCCTGCTCGAGCGAGGCTGGGGCGAAGACTTGCAGGAAGATGTCCGTTTGCACCGGCACGATGCCCTGAAGGTGCTGGTCGGGGTCATGAACGACAGCGGCATCTCGTTGCGAGCGCGGCTCGCTGCGGCCGACGTGCTCCTGGATTACGGAGGTGGCGAATCGAGGCCGCACGTAGTGCCGACAGTCGCGCGCAACACGCAACGCTGGCTGGACGAGATCCGGGAAATCCGCGCGCTGTTCGCTGCCGGGCCGCCGTCCGCCGATCACTAGCGCGCCTGGCCGCCGTAGTCCTTGTCGCTTGCATGCTCCCTTCTCAGGGGAGACGTGCCAGCTCGGCCGTGGCGATCCTGACTCACGCGGCCCGAGGCTGCCAAAAGCTGTCCTATACTTGCGTCCGTCGATAGTCTGTTCCGACGCAACACAAGCGAAGGAGGCCCACATGTTCGCGCGTTTCACGACGCTGTTTCTCGGAATGATGCTTGCCGGCGCCGCGCATGCGCAGTTCAAGCTCACGAGCCCCGACATCAAGCCCGGCGGGACGATTTCCGCCGAGCAGGTCTTCAACGGCTTCGGCTGCACCGGCAAGAACGTTTCGCCCGCCTTGAAGTGGACCGGAGCACCCGCGGGAACGAAGAGCTTTGCACTGCTGGTGCACGACCCCGATGCGCCCACCGGCGGCGCCGGTTGGTGGCACTGGCTCGTGATCAACATTCCGGCGAGCGTCACGGAGCTCGCGGAGGGTGCCGGCACCGCCGACGGCGCCAATCTGCCCAAGGGCGCAGTCCAGATCACCACCGATTTCGGCGGTCCGGGTTGGGGTGGACCATGTCCGCCGGCCGGCGACAAGCCGCATCGCTACAACTTCACGATCGTCGCGCTCAAGGTCGACAAGCTCGACCTGGCGTCCGACGCGCAGGCGTCGCTCGTCGGGTTCATGGTGAACGCCAACTCGCTCGGCAAGGCAACGTTCACCGGCAAGTACGGGCGCAAGAAGTAGCACGCAATTCATTGCTGCGCGGATTGCCGCGTTCCCGCCAACGAGATCGTCGGGCTCCTGCCGGGCGCGATGTTCGTGCACCGCAATGTGGCCAACCTGGTGGTCCACACCGACCTGAACTGCCTGTCAGCGCTGCAGTACGCGATCGACGTGCTGCATGTGCAGCACGTGATCGTGTGCGGTCACTACGGCTGCGGAGGAATCGCGGCGGCGAGACGCGCCGCGCCGCTCGGCCTGATCGACAACCGGCTACGCCACATCCAGGACACCCAGGAGGGCCATCGCCCGGAGCTCGACGCGTTCGGCGACGAAGCACGCGCGCTGGATCGCCTCTCCGAGCGCAACGTGCTCGACCAGGCGAGCAACGTGCGGCGGACAACGGTATACCAGGACGCTCTGCAGCGCGGCCAGGAAGTCGTCGTCCACCCCTGGATCTACCGGCTGAGCGACGGACAGCTTCAGGAGCTGGAAGCCAGCCTCGACTCGAAGTGACTAAGCGGCGTCTGCAACCGCCGCACGTTCACGTGCCGGTCTCGGCGCGCGGGGCAATCGCCTCGCGTCCGTTTCGAAAGCGCTCGCAGCGCTCGATGAAGTCGCGCTTGCTCTTGGGCATCGGCACCCGGGCACGCGTGATGTGACTCACGAGGTACGTACCCGCCCGGATGAGCTGCAGGGCATCGGCAACCTCCTGCCGCGCCCGCTCGGACGATTCGGGAGCGAGCTTCGGCTCGAACGCGGCCAGCCGTTCTGCGGAGGCGACATACGTCGTCCAGACCTCGAAGATGCCCTTGTCGGTGCGCAGCGTCTCGGTCTTCACTTTGGCCGATTCCGCAAGCTCGGCGAAGCGCTGCGCGATGCCGAAAAACGGCGGAAGATCGGCGAACGTTGCTGTCATCGTTTCGGCGATGGAATCGATATCCTGCATGGTCTGCGCAATCTTGATGTAACGGCTCTCGTAGAAGTTCTCCACGGGGAGCGCGAACGCCTTGAAGGGCTCGCCCCACAGCTCGTCGATGCCCTCCTCGCCGCTTCGGTGCCGCACCAGCTTGCCCAGCTCCAGGGCTTCCTTCAGATGCTCGCCGCACATTCGCATCAGGGGGTTGTTGGACTGGATCTCGACGCCCAGGCGCTGGATTTCCACGAGCTGGGTGAATATTCCGGTGGCCCGATTGAACAGCGCGCCGGCGAGCATGCCGCCCTTGATCCGGCGTCGCACGGGATCGGTTTCCTCCTCGTAGGCGCGCCGCGCCTCTTCGAGTCGCGTGCCCGGTATGTTCAGCCCGTGCTCGGTATGGTTGAAGAGGCGTCGCGTGAGCGCGGCGATAAGCTCCTTCTTGGCCTCGAGCGTGTCGGCGGGGACCGGATAGGTCTTGACCCAGTACCCGTAGTAGTAAACGCGCTCCTGGCCATCGATAATCTTCCGGGCGCCCAGTTCGATTGAAGCGTTCGTGGTGCTTTGCGATTCTTCCGTCATGCAGGAGGTCGGTCGACTTGGACGGGGTCCAATTCCGCAAGGCTAGCGCCGTTGCCCGCGTCCGGCAACGTCCGAATTCTGTGGGCGAAAAACGCTTCCAACCCATCCGATTCCGGTCAGTGGACAATCCTGCGCCATGTGCCGGATCGCTACGAACGATTGCCCAGCGCTACAGGAGTGTTACAGGGCACGCTCGTTGCTTCCGTCGTGTCTACTCCCTCAAACTGCGGGAAAGGAATCGTGCATGCACCTACATTCGACACTGGACGGGCGCGCGGGCAAGTTTCGCCTCCGCGGCGCCGCATGGGAACTCGACTCGCTGAAGTTTCGCGGGTTTCTGTATCTGATTCCCGCCGCGGACGGCGGAAATGGCCGATTTCGGATCGTCGAGGCGGAAGGCGATAGTTTGTGGGAATTGCTCACCTCGCTTGGCGAACATGTACGTTTTACATGCGAATCCGTGGTCAAGCGGCTCGATGCGCGCGCCGTCGGGTCGAGCCAGTCGACCGGACGCCGGATCTTCGTCGGCCATTCGGTTCGCCGCGCTAACGCCGGTTAGTGCTGTCCTGTTGTCCCTCGCTCGCGCGAGGTGCAGTGCGCGCTTCGCCGCAAAGTGTCGTCATTGCCCGACAACCTCCGGCTTGCAATAACAACGGCCCTGCATGACTATGGCATTCCTTGCGAACGCACCGCGCAGGCTGACCGTCCGAGAGAACGAGGTTGTTTCGATGTCCGCGCACGACCTCTCTCCATCCGCCGAGCTCGTCCGGTTGACTCGCGTCGCGTCCGAAGCGCGCGACCTGATTACGCTCGTGTGCGTCCAGCATCAGATGCGAGTTGCGATCCGCCGTGCGCTCGTGTCGTGGAACTGGTCCGACCTGGACGAAGCTCGCGACACACTGAAGCATTCGCCGTCGCTCGCCGCACGATTCGACGAGTGTCTGCATCATGCATTGGAAACGCCCGAGCTCGCTGCACACGGACTCGGCGCACACTGGCAGGGTCTGGTGCTTGCGATCCCGGTCACCTTCGCCTCCCGCGATGCGGCGCTCGTCTCGCTGCCACATCCATTAGCGAACGCGTTGCGCGAGAGCCTGCAGGCTCGGTTCCCCGGCGGCACCGGCATCCGACTGCTTTGCCAGCTCACGCCACAGCTCGTCGCCCATTCGATGGGGATACAGTCCCTGTACGAGCTTGTCGCGGAGCTTGCGTCGGGAGAGGACCGCGCGAAAGACCACCTCGGGCCCGATCCGACAGGCAATTTCGTGCCGCCCGTCCGCAGCCTGGGTCGACACTATCTCTTCGCCCTCGCGTTCACCGCCCATCCCGAGCAGCTCGCACTCGAAATGGCCGGGGACTTTCGACACGACCCTGGCCTTGTCGAATGGGCCGCCGCACAGACCGAGAGAATCAGCAACGATTTTGCCGAACGAGGCTGGCCACCCGACGTGCGCGTATCGGCGCCGCAGCGCTTGCGCGAGATGCTTTCACTGTGGCCCGTGATAACGGACATGAGGGAGGTGGACGGCTTGCTGGACCATGTCGCATCTCAGTATGGCGTTCCGATCTCCGCGCTCAGAGCAGACCTCTCCTTGATATACGGCAAAGAGGGCGGTCTGCGAATCGCCATCAGTGACCGCCAAGTCGGGACTCCGCTTGCGCACAGCGTCTACCGACTCGCGCCGCTGAGCCCTGGCCCCGACGCCTATCGGGTCGCCGTGCGGCTCGCCTCTGCGGGTGTGGAGCTCACCGCCGAAGAAGATACTCTGCGCCGCGCCGCGGAACGCGCAATCACGCTCACCAACGCTAAGCCGACATCCGAGGAGACCGTCGCACACGCGGCCCCAACGGCGCGGCCATTTGGACCAAAGGCGTTGTTGTCCAGATTCTCCCGCTCGCCCCGATTTCCAAGCTGAGCGGCAGCCCGCGTACTATCCGTCGGCCTCGTCGCGTGCTCCGCCTCGAGGCCATCGCATATAGCGGTACGGCTGCGGCTGGTCTGCGCCGATGTTCAGGACCCGCTCCTGGACCAAGCCCTCGTAGCTGGCCTCGAGCCGGTATGACCCAGGCTCGAGCCTGGCGAACAGGAACGGGCCTTCCGTCCTGGCTTCGTAGTAAACGGTGCGGTCATCAGGCGAACTCAATCGCACCGCGACGCTTGCGACGTAGTCGCCGTCGCTCTCCACGAATGCAACGCGCAAGTTGTAGCGTCCGCGCTCGGCGTCGAACGCTGCACGCTCTTCGACACCGATTCCACCAGTTCGGATCTGCACATCGCGTCGCGGCTCCGCAGCGGCCGTAATCGCTAGTGCGCAGATGGCGACCGTCGTCAACAGCAGGTAAAACATTCGCATGATCTCAGACCTTTCCAGAAAACGACTACAAGCGCGGCCAGCGCGGACGGGAGATTCGTATCTCACCGCCCGCCCGGCGCGACTTGAAATGCCCTAGTGCGCGCGACGCTTAATTGCTGCGCGGGATCGCCGCGAACTCTGCGGGATCCAGCTTGCCGTCACGGTTCTTGTCAGCGCCCGCGAAGCCGGCCATGACCGAAGAATCGCCCTTCGCCTCGGTCTGCGAGATGTAACCGTCCTTGTTCTTGTCAAGGTCGCCGAACGATGGCGCGGCAAGCGCAAGGCCCGCGGCGCTCGCAAGCAACAGCGCGCCGCCGATGGACGGGATTCGTAGCTTCATCTGAACCTCCTTTATCCAATTGCGAGCGACGCCAATTCGCCGCCCGTAGCTCCCCTCTCGCAAACGCCGTTCCCGAGGTATCGCTACGCATTGATTTTCAGAGACTTGAGTTTTCTGATCTAATGCCTTGGCCCCATTAATGTCGCGTGTCTGCGACGACCGTCGGGTGCGTGGCCGTAAGGGTTTGATTTTCGCGAGACCTGGCCGTCTCCTTCGAGCGACAGGGGAATGCGTCACGGGTCGAAACTCACCGGTAACCTCTTGGACAAATTCGGCGAGGACTCCACGTTCACGGCGACACCGGCATGAAAGCGCTCGACTACATCGCCTGGATCAATCGGCTACCCTGGAAACGGGTGTCTCTGGCCGGCTTGCTGATCTCGATCGCTTTTACCGGCTATATCGCGTACTGGACACTGCGCGGCAACGGCTGGGTGCCGCTGGTCGATGACGCGAACTTCGGCGTGCACGAAGCGGGGCACCCGCTCGTCGGGATCTTCAGCAATCGGCTTGCGGTGTACGGCGGAACGCTGATGCAACTCGCGCTGCCCGCAGTGTGCATGTTCGAGTTCTGGCGCCGGCGCGACACGCTGTCCTGCGCGCTGTGCGGCATCTGGCTCGGCCAGAGCCTGCTGAACGTGGCGCGCTACATGGCCGATGCGCGTGCCATGCAGCTGCCGCTCGCGGGATTCGGCGAGAACGTCCTGCACGACTGGAATGTCATTCTCACCCGCTGGGAACTACTGCAGCAGGATGTGATCCTCGCAAACGGGCTACGCACCATCGCGTGGGTGGGGATCGCTGCGAGTCTGGGGTTCCTCGCGTATCGTCGCTGGCTGGGCAAGCGCGAGGGAACGTCGAGCCAGTGAAACCGCTTGCCGCGCTCTGGCGGGTGGCATAGATTTACTGACGCTTATCCACCGACCCAACGCGCCGGCCGCGACCATCGCAGTCTCCGCCAGCGGCGCAGAGAGGAAATCATGAGCTCGAACCTGGATACGCCAATGCCTTTCACGCCGCCGGTCGTGGACAGCCTTTCGGTCCGCGTCGTGGTGGACTCGCATTACGAGCGCTTCCTACCGAAGGCCACGCACCGCTCCGTCGGCATCGAGCATGCCAGCGATATTCGCGGCCGCCAGATGACCACGCTCGCCGGCGAGTGGGGTCTGTCACTTCATCTCGAATCCGAATACCGCGGCGCCAAGACGCAATACCTGCTGGATTTCGGATACACGCCGGAGATCATCAACCGCAACATCGACCTGCTCGGCATCGATCCCGGGAAGATCAATGGGCTGATCCTGAGTCATGGCCACCGCGATCATTACGGCGGCCTGGTCGGCTTCGTCAATCAGCATCGCCCACGCATGCGCGACGACCTTGCACTTTACGTCGGCGGCGAAACCATCTTCCGCGAAAAATGGCTGCCGAAGCGCAACAACGACGGGATGCCAAAGAGCGACGCGGGCGAAGTGGTCTCCTGGGGTGCGCTCGACCGCACGGCGCTGACCGCACAGAACGTCGTGCCCACGTGCTGCGCCACGCCGATAGCGCTCGAAGGACCGTTCACCACCGGGCAGATCGAGCGGACGTCATTCGAGAACGTCACCGGCGGCACGAAGGTGCGCGCCGAGCACTTCACCGATGCGGAGCAGCAGGGAAAGCTGGTGCTGGATGAGCATCAGGACGAGCTCGGCACCTGCTTCATCGTGAAGGGTCGCGGTCTCGTCGTGATCTCGTCCTGCGGTCACACCGGAATCGTGAATACCGTGCGAACGGCGATGAAAGTATCGAATACCCCGAAGCTGCACGCCGTGATCGGCGGTTTCCATCTCGGCGTGGCGCCGCTCGAGTACATCAATCACACCGTCGATGAGCTCGCGGCCCTGAATCCGGACGCCATTCTGCCCATGCATTGCACCGGCACGAACTTCATCGAAGCCATGCGCCGGCGCATGCCCGACCGGGTCGTGGCGAACAACCTCGGCAGCCGCTTCACGTTCGGCGCGTAGCGGCGTTGCGGCCTGGGCACCTCGCAAACACGTCTTGTCCCGAATATAGGAAACGAGCAAGCGATGCCCAGGTAGAAAGCCGGGGCGCATCCAGGCGCGAATGCTGCCACGGATCTAAATTGGTAGCGGCGAAGTGATTCGATCACTCGCGCCCCCCCACGCAGGTGCGTTGCGTCCGGATTCGGATCTGGAGGGTGACGTACTCCGGGCGAGGAAAGGTTTCCGTGCCGTCGACAAGCTAGACTCTCAAGGTGAAAACCGCCTCGACCTCGGCCTTGACGCGCCTGCTCGAATCGTCGCCGCTGCGGAACCCCGCGTTCCGGACCTTCTACTTCGGATCGATCGGGGTCGCCCTGGGCTATACGATGCAGGCGACGGTCGCGGCATGGCTGATGACCACTCTGACCCCGTCGCCTCTCATGGTCGCGCTGGTGCAGACCGCGAGCACGGCGCCCACCCTGCTCTTCGGACTGGTCGCGGGGACCCTTGCCGACATCGTGAATCGGCAACGGATCATTGTGGTCACGTTGCTCGTCATGGTGATTGCCGCTCTGATACTCGGCGCAGCCACAATCTTCGATGTCACCGGCCCGATCGCGCTCCTCTCGCTGACATTCATCATCGGTATCGGATTCACCTTTTACCTGCCTACGCAGCAGGCCAGCGTCCACGGCCTGGTGTCGCGTACGGAACTGCCCGGCGCCGTCGCATTGAATGCCGTCGCCTTCAACGTTGCGCGTGCGGCCGGGCCTGCGCTTGCCGGCGCGATCGCCGCCTGGGTGGGAATAGGCGTCGCCTTCGTGGTGGGCGCGCTTGCATTTACAGGGATGCTCATCGCGCTGCGCCGCTGGAAAGGTCACGAACGGCCGCTGCCGGGCGTGCCGGAAAGACTGCTCTCGGGCGTGGGCAGCGGGCTGCGCTACGCGCGGCACTCGATCGCCATGCGATCGCTCATCATCCGCACGCTGAGCTTCGCGGTCTGCGCAAGCGCGTTCTGGGCGTTGCTGCCGGTGATCGCACGCGATCAGCTGGGGCTGGGGGCCGGGGGCTTCGGCATGTTGTCCGCCGCGTTCGGGACTGGTGCGGTCGTGAGTGCGCTGGCGATCCCGCGCCAGCTGCAGACCCGGCCGCTGAACGCCGTCGTCACGTACGGGGTGTTGCTCTGGACGCTCGCGACGGTCCTGATCGCAGTGACGGATATCACGGCAATCGCTTTGGTAGGTGCGTTTTGCGCCGGCATCGCGTGGGTCAGCGTGCTGGCAAGTCTTTCCGCGGGAACGCAAAGCAGCGCCCCTGCATGGGTGCGCGCGCGCGCCGTGGCCATGAACATCGTCGCCGTCCAGGCGAGCCTCGCGATCGGCAGCGCCCTGTGGGGCGCGCTGGCGACGGTAGTCGGCACGCACATTGCGCTGGGCGCATCGGCGGGGCTCGTGGTGATCCTGTCCCTCCTGCATCGCCGCGTGCGCGTCGCAATGGGCGAGGAGGCCGACGTCACGACCGGCGTCCAGCTTCCGGACATGGCGATCCACGAGGAGCCGTTGCCCGATGACGGTCCGGTCCTGATCCAGATCGAGTATCAGATCGAACCGGAGAATCGCGGGGCGTTCCTGCGCGCCATCCACGCCGTCGAAGCGACCCGGCGTCGCAACGGCGCGACCAGCTGGCGAGTGTTTCGCGACCTTGGCGAGAAAGGCCGTATCGTCGAGCGTTACATCATCGCATCGTGGGCGGAATACATCCGCCTGCGCTCGCGGATGACGATGGCAGACCGAAAACTGCAGGAGCGTGTTCTCGAACTGCAACGTGAAGGCGTCCCCGTCCGCATCTCGCGTTTCATCGGCGTCACTTCGTTCGATGACGATCCGGAATCGACCGATGAACAGTCCGAGCCGCTGTCGGCCTTGCCTTGAAACAGTGCTCGGTTAGCTCTGGTTCCACTCCTCCCGTGCGTCGCCCGGACTTTCACTTTCGTAGTACCACTTCAGCCCGAGGGGCTCCTCGCTCAGAACGGTCGTCTTGAAACTCCGCCAGGCCTGAATCTCGAAGTAGTCGAGCGGGCCGCCATGGGAGCGGAGCCGGTGCGGCACTCCCGGAGGAAAGTACACCAGCGTGCCGGGTGCGAGCTCGCGCGATTCGTTCTCCACCTCGACGACGCCGCGCCCCTTGAAAGTCATGTAGCAATGCGCCGCACCATCTGGGTTGGCATCGGTGCCTTTGTGCAAGTGGTAGGGAGAACCGCCGCCCTCGATGTAGTGCATCTCTCCCGCCTGGATGGCATTGGTCGAGGTGAGCCGGCTGCCATTCTTGAGCCTGACGCTGGACTCGGCGCAGAACCGGCGGACGCGGCCGCCGCTTGCGTCACTCATCGCGCGGAGAGACCTCCGGTTGAAGAAGTATCCGGGTCCACCAGGCAGCCCCGCTTCGACGGCCGCCGGAGGTTTCGGCACCACCATGCGCAAGAGGTCCAGGTCAGAACCGGAGGCCTCGAAGCGAGCTGCTTCGCCCGGCGCGAGCAGGACGCCCGCGCCTTCCTCGGCTTCGTGGGCCATGTTTCCGTAATGAACCGTGCCCTTGCCCGGAGTCATGACATAGACGAGGTGATAGGCGTCGCCGGCCTTGATCTCGAATTGCCTGCCATGCGAGATCGTTCGCCGGTAGACAGTCAGGTTCTTGGACCCGCATAGCGCCGGACTGCAAAGGGTCCTTTCCGTTCCGGAATCTACACGCCTGGCCTCGGCGGTGTTCGAATCGATGATCGAGAGGTCGCTGATCGTCGCCATGGCTTCACCTTCCTCGGCTGCCGATAATCACGAAAGGCTAACGCAGAAACTGAAAAGGCCGCACAGTCGCGGCCGAAGTCATCGAGTGGATTGGTCGGGGCGAAGTGATTCGAACACTCGACCCCCTGCCCCCCAGGCAGGTGCGCTACCAGGCTGCGCTACGCCCCGACCGAACGGTGATTATATCAGTCGGGGTGGGGTGCCTTCCCCCCTTAAAGCGGAGGGGAAAAAATCCAAACCAATCGCGCGCTTCCTACGTCTCGAGAAGCTCGAGAACGTCTTCCAGCTCGCGGCGAATCTTCGAGTAATCGACGCTGCCGCCCGCCGTGAACGCGGCGCCCGCCGCGGAAGACGCGGCGCCGTTCGCAACACCATTCTCTTCGCGGGTGCGATGCTTCTCGCGCGCCTGCTCGTCGAGGCGGTTGCGCGCGCCGCTGATGGTGAAGCCCTGCTCGTAGAGCAGCTCGCGGATTCGCCGGATGAGGAGCACTTCGTGATGCTGATAGTAGCGGCGGTTGCCGCGCCGCTTGACCGGCTTCAGCTGGGTGAATTCCTGCTCCCAGTAACGCAGCACGTGCGGCTTGACGCCGCAGAGCTCGCTTACTTCGCCGATGGTGAAGTAGCGCTTCGCCGGGATCGGCGGAAGGCTAACCTTGCTGCTCTTGCCCGCTTCCACCGTGAGCCTCTTCGACGAGGGCTTTGAGCTTCTGGCTGGCGTGGAAAGTGACGACCCGCCGCGCCGTGATGGGGATTTCCTCGCCGGTCTTGGGGTTCCGACCGGGGCGCTGGGGCTTGTCGCGCAGCTGGAAATTGCCGAATCCGGAGAGCTTCACGCTTTCGCCGTTCTCGAGCGCGACCCGGATTTCCTCGAAGAAGGCCTCGACCATGTCC
>JBAVOG010000519.1:0-1821 GCA_049691875.1 Burkholderiales bacterium
GAGAAACCACGGCTCAGGCTGGTGCATATCTGCTTACTCCCGAGGCCAATTCAGCTCGCCGGACGACGGGTAAGCATCACTTCTGTTGGTAGACGTTTGTATTAGGCGACCAGGTCGCGCTGCCAAAAGGCTTGCCATTGGCTCGGTTCGCTGCGGTACAACGCCCGCACATGGCAGACTGCGTCGCCTCCCGATTCGCTCCAACGCATTCCCGAACCCTTCAGCCGACTCCCGACCACGGTCTTACACGCACTTTCCACCGCACCCGAACCGATGTACCAACCGTTCGCCTCGTACGTGGGGTAATCCATGCGATGACGCTGATTGCGAAAATACGTCAACACCTCCTCCCGCACGCTCCGCGCACTCGCCGGGCACGGTCCGTCCCACTCCTCCAGCACCGCGATCATCGCATCGCCCCCTTCGTCGCGGAGCAATCGCGACCACGAGGCCACCTGCTCCTTCGCCGCCGACTCGTCGACCGGATGCAACGCTGCCGCCAGTTGCCCCAGGTGCTCGGCCGCGTGGAAGAAGTCGAGGATCACCGCATCCACCCGCGGGAAGTTGTCCCGCACCAGGTCCTCCAGTCCGGCCCCGCCATCGGAGAGCGCGACCCACACTTCGGCCTGATCCAGTCCCACCTGGGCTCCCTGGCGACGCAATAGCGGGCCCATCTCCGCCAGTGGGTACAGACCGCTGACGTATCGCGCCCGCATCGACGCGCCCGGCTGGGGCAGACCCTCGAAGACCCGCTCGCGGTCGGGCAACGGGTTGAAGATCATCCCGACGTACGCCATCCGACCCTCGGCTTTCTGGCCCCGGACGCCTTGCTGGCGAATACCCGTCGCGTCCAGTGCGATGTAGCCGACGCTTCGCCCTCGGGCATCGCGATACCAGGCCCACGGGCTCGACCGGCCCAACCCCCGGCCCTTGGCCAGCACCGCCGCGATCCGCTGACCGGCCCCCTCCGTCGTGCGTTCCACGGTCGATTCACTCAGATGAAGCCCCGCCGTCTCGGCGAGCAACTCGGCCCCCTTCACGAAGCTGTCGGCCACCGCCCCGGTCAGGGTGGTGAGGCGTTCGACGGCCGGCGTCAGCCGACGTTCGGTCAACCCAACTGCCGCGTCCCAAGGACAAGTGCCGTGGCCGCACGAGCGACAGTAGTAGTACGCCCGGCAACAGTAGATCAATCCGCCGAGAGACTCGGCGTGTCGCTCCCGGTAGGCGTGGAACGACGCCGTGGCCTTGCAGTGTGGGCAGTCGATCGACGCGCCGTGGTAGCCGCTTTTTTTTCGATGAGGTGTTCGGTGTAGGCGGCACCGACGAGGCCAAGGGCCTGGTCGCGCAGAGCGAACTCGGTGTCGCCAAAGAGAGTGGCGTCCGAGGTGGCAACCAGAGTGCGGGCCATCTCCAGGACCGCCGCGGCCGACCGGGATTGGATGCGCGCCGCGAGTTCTTGGGCTTGTTGTTCTTGTTCGACGGTCAGATCCGGTCGAGGTGTCATGGGTTCCTCCCAGGCGGATTTCCTGTCCACGTTCCAATCTTAGCCGAAGTGAACTCATTTCCCACCAACTTCAGAGCTGCTTACCCGGGCAAGGTTGTCCAAGAAGATTTCTGTACGCGCCGGGCGGCGTCGTACCAATACTGGGTAGTTGGGAGGCCGCGATGACGGGAAGCCCTGGCAATATCATCAACCGGGTTCGGCACTTGCTGCGCACTGCGGACTCCGCGCCGGACGCGGAGCTCCTGGGCCTATTCGTCTCCGATTGCGACGGGGAAGCCTTCGCGCTGCTCGTCCGCAGACACGGCCCGCTCGTTCAC
>JBAVOG010000520.1:0-2437 GCA_049691875.1 Burkholderiales bacterium
ATCCCCTGCGCCTGTAGCGCCTCCTGCCACGCGTGTCGATTCGGGGTGCGAATCGCGTAAATGTGATAGACGTGCCTGGCGTATGACATAGCTACCGGCGTGGATACGCCGCTATCTGCGAGGAGAGCATCGTAGCGCGCGGCAGCGGCGCGACGCGCTTCGGTCCAGGCTTCTAGATAGGGCAGCTTGACCCTCAGCACTGCCCCCTGAAGACCCTCCATGCGGTAGTTGTAGCCCTTGAGCACGTGGTGGTACTTCCGCTCAGCCCCCCAGTCGCGCAACATGCGGATAGTCCGAGCGTGCTCCGGATTGTCGGTGACGACCATACCGCCTTCGCCGTATGCGCCAAGGTTCTTTCCGGGATAGAAGCTGAAGCACCCCATATCCCCCAGGTGTCCTGCGCGTCCGCCCTTGTATTCGGCCCCGTGGGCCTGGCAGGCGTCTTCGATCACGGTCAGGCCGTAGCGCCTGGCTATAGCCAGAATCCGGTCCATATCCGCGGGTTGGCCATAGAGGTGCACCGGGATGATTGCTTTCGTCTTTTCCGTGATGGCGGCTTCTAGACCATTCGGGTCCATGTTGAAGGTGCGGGGATCGATGTCCACAAACACCGGAGTCGCGCCGGTGTAGGAGATCGCCGATACAGTGGCGACGAAGGTGAACGGAACGGTGATCACCTCGTCGCCCGTACCGACGCCGGCGGCGAGCAACGCAAGGTGTAGAGCGCTCGTCCCGGTATTCACGCCAACGCCGTGCGCTGCCTGGCAATAGGCGGCGAACTCCGCTTCAAACGCGGCCACTTCGCTCCCGAGGGTGAATTGGCAGCTTTCCAGTACGCCCTGCATCGCCTTGTTCACCTCGTCCTTGATCGAGGCGTACTGAGCTCTTAAGTCGACAAATGGGATCACGCCGCTTTCTCCTGGTGGTTCTTTATGTATACAGTTTCGCCCCGCCCTCGCATGGAGCTGGTCGCCGCCTCGATCAGTTCCACGACGCGGAGGCCGAGCCGACCGTCGGTCTGGGGCACCTTGCTGTGCTCGATGCAGTCTGCAAAGTGTTCGGCCGCCACCCCGAGGGCCTCGGCCGCCGCGAGCTTCGGCGCCCACATGTCGCCCGTCCGGTAGCCGACGCGCATCTCGCGAATCTGCTCCGGGTCGTCCGTGAAACTGACACTCTTATCGTAGACCTTGACCTTCTCGCTGGGATCGAGATCGTCATAGATGATCATCTTCTTGCTGCCGCCGATCAGGATTTGCCGCACTTTCACCGGCGCCATCCAGCTCACGTTGGCATGCGCGATCATCCCTGAATCGTAGAACAGCGTGATGTAAGCAAGGTTCTCGGGGGTTCCGGGGAAATGATTCGTACCGCTCGCCGAAACCGCTGCAGGATGCTCGCCCACGAGGTAATCGAGAATCGAGAAATCGTGCACCGCGAGGTCGGAGATCACGTTCACGTCGCGCTGAAACAGGCCCAGGTTCACGCGGATCGAATCGTAGTAGTACACACGGCCGAGATCCCCGCTCTTGATGATCTCTCCCAGCTTTCGGACCGCACCCGTGTAGATGAAGGTGTGATCCACCATCAGCACACGCTGGCGCCGGGCAGCTTCATCGATCAGCTTGCGCGCCTGGAATGATGTCTCGGCCAGCGGTTTCTCGAGCCAGAGGTGCTTCCCCGCCCGGAGGGCGGCCATGCCGAGCTCGAAGTGCGTACCCACCGGTGTGGCGATCGCGATGGCATCGATGGACGTGTCGGTAAGCAGGTCGTGAAGGTTCGTGCTGGTCTTCACCGCAGGGTAACGTCGCTCCACCAGTGCGAGCTTTGTCTTGTCGAGATCCGCGACCGCCGCCACTCGGACACCCGGTGTTTCCACGAAGTTTCGCACCAGGTTGGGACCCCAGTACCCGTAGCCAATAATGCCGACGTTGATCATTGTGTGATCTCCAGTTTGAAAACTTTAAGTTCTGCCTGCCAGCGTTGCCGGCAGTGCGGCGGGTTCGATCCTACGTCTGCTCGCGGACGTCGCCGATCACTCGAGCGGGCACGCCCGCCACGATCGCATGGGCCGCGACGTCTTTCGTCACGACCGCTCCTGCACCCACTACGGCACCCTCGCCGATCGTCACGCCGGGGATGACCGTGGCGTTGGAGCCGATCGAAGCCCCTCGTCTCACGATCGTCGTTTCGACTTTCCAGTCCGCCTCGGTCTGCAGACTCCCGTGCGCGGTAGTCGCTCGAGGGTATCGGTCGTTCGTGAACATCACGCCGTGCCCGATGAATACTTCGTCGTCGATCGTGACGCCCTCGCAGACAAAGGTGTGACTGGAGATCTTGCAGCGCGCGCCGATCACCGCGTTTTTCTGGATTTCCACGAACGTACCGATCTTGGTCTCATCGCCGATTCTGCAACCATAAAGGTTGACAAGCGACGCAT
>JBAVOG010000521.1:0-1989 GCA_049691875.1 Burkholderiales bacterium
TGCTTGAAGAGGGTTGGCTGCTCGTCTCCCCAAGGACAGCAGAATCGACCACGACACGATACTGTTCAGCAATGCCCTGGATGGGGACAGCAAGAGCCGCAACCAATAACACCGCGACGCCAGCGCCGTACTGTTTCATGCTGCCAATTATACAAGTGAACCCGAACCTACACAAGCCCACGCACCAGGGTGGATTTGCCCTCGCGAGAATCGTTGGCGAAACCAGAGAGTTAGGGCCGTACCTGGACACCGCCCACGATTCCTGGTATACACCGCAGCATGGAGTCGGCGGAATGGACCAGCGATGCGCTCTTTGAACTTCACGTGCAGCCCGTCGAACGACACGAAGAAGCGCGCTATCAGGAACAGATGGCGCGTCACCACTATCTGGGCGCACTCCCGAAGATTGGTGAAACGGTGTGGTACGTCGCCACGTGGCGCGACCAGTGGGTGGCGCAACTGAGCCTCTCGGGCGCGGCTCTGAAATGCGGGGTGCGTGATCGCTGGATCGGGTGGGATTTTCGCACGCAGTATGGGCGACTCACACTGATTGCTAACAACAGCCGCTTTCTGATTCTGCCCGACTGGCACCGGCCGAATCTCGGCTCACGGGTGCTGTCGCTGACCGAACGCCGGGTCGGGGCCGATTGGCAGGCCCGCTTTGGTCATACGGTGTTGCTGCTGGAGACCTTTGTCGATCCCCGGCGCTTCCATGGCGGCGTGTATCGTGCCGCCAACTGGATCGAGCTGGGCCTGACTCAAGGCTATCGACGCACCCGAGCAGGCTACAGCGCGGACGCCGACGCGCCCAAGCGAGTCTTTGTGCGCCCGCTTTGCCGCCATCCTCAACGGCAATTAACCCACCCCAGTCGGGATCACCTTCAACTCACGGGAGCCCCCCAGATCATGCTCAATGCTGAACAGATGCGTGCGCTACCGCAGTGCTTTCGGACCATTGCTGATCCGCGCCGCGCGCAAGGGCGTCGCCATCGCCTGCCGGTGGTGCTGGGCCTTGCCGCGGGCGCCACGCTCTGCGGCATGCGTGGGTACAAGGCGATCTCGGACTGGGCGAATGGTTTGGGACAGCAGGCCCGGAGGCGTTTCGGCTGTCGGCGTGAGAACGGACACTGTGTCGTTCCGAGTGAATTTGTCATCCGCGATTGCCTGGTCCGCATTGACCCGGAGGCGCTGGATCGCGCGCTCCAGGCCTGGAACACCGCGTGGGGGATGCACGACGAGGCCTTGGCGATGGATGGCAAGACCATGAAGAATGCCCTCGACGAGACCGGACATCAGGTGCACATCCTGAGCGTAATCGGGCATGACTCGAAGCACTGTCACACCCAAAAAAAGTCGGGACCTTGTCCGTAGCGGGCGGTGAGGAGCAGAAGCGCACCAACGAAATCGGCATGGCGATCCCGTTGCTGGAGGGCTGTGCCCTCGCCGGCAAGGACATCACGGGCGATGCCCTGCTGACTCAGCGCGCCCTGGCCACCTATATCGTCGAACGACAGGCTCATTATTACTTCACCGCCAAGGGCAACCAACCCGCGTTACAACGCGATATTGCTTTGCTGTTTGAGCAGCGCACAGCCGCCGATTACGTCGAGGTCACCCCAGCCGATCACGGGCGCCTTGAGACGCGGCGTATCTGGTGTAGTACGGCGCTCAATGCGTACCTCGACTTCCCTCACGTCGGGCAGGTCTTTCTGATCGAGCGCGAATCCATCAAGAAGAACACAGGCAAGCGCTCGCGTGAGATCGCGCTAGGGGTCACGAGCCGCACCCCGCACCAGGCCTCGCCGCAACGAGTACTGGCCGTCAATCGTGGACACTGGGCCATCGAGAGCGTGCATTACCTCCTCGACTGGAACTACGATGAGGACCGTAGCCGCATCCGAACCGGATTCGGACCAGAAAACATGTCGCGCCTCCGCCGCTTCGCGGTCGGGATCCTCAAGTCCTTCCAGAAACCCGCGCACACCATCG
>JBAVOG010000522.1:0-2713 GCA_049691875.1 Burkholderiales bacterium
CGCGACCGCCTCGTGGGCGTCGCGGAACGGCTCGCCGCGCTTGACCAGGTAATCGGCGAGGTCGGTCGCGGTGGCGTGACCTTCGCGGGCCGCAGTGCGCATATTTTCCGGGTGGGCCTCGATGCCAGGGATCATCTCGGCGAAGACGGCAAGGGTCTCGACCAGGGTATCGACCGTGTCGAAAACCGGCTCCTTGTCTTCCTGATTGTCCTTGTTGTACGCGAGCGGCTGGCCCTTCATCAAGGTAAGAAGTCCCACCAGATGTCCGAACACCCGCCCCGTCTTGCCGCGGGCAAGCTCGGGAACGTCCGGGTTCTTCTTCTGGGGCATGATCGACGAGCCCGTGCAGAACCGGTCGGGCAACCGGATGAAGCCGAACCGCGGGCTCATCCAGAGCACGAGCTCCTCCGAGAACCGCGAAAGGTGGGTCATGATGAGCGCCGCGCATGCCGTGAATTCGACGGCGAAATCCCGGTCCGAGACCGCGTCCAGCGAGTTCGCGCACACCCCGTCGAACCTGAGCTCGCGCGCCACCCGGTCCCGGTCGATCGGAAACGAGGTGCCGGCCAGGGCCGCCGCGCCGAGCGGCAGCCAGTTGACCCGACGGCGACAGTCCGCGAGCCGTTCCCGGTCCCGAGCGAGCATCTCGTAATAGGCCATGAGATGGTGACCGAAGGTGACCGGCTGGGCGACCTGAAGGTGCGTGAATCCCGGCATCACCGTGGCGACGTGCCGTTCCGCGAGGTCGACCAGCGCCGTCTGTACCGCCCGGACGAGCGTGGCGATGTCGTCGATGGCTGCCCGAAGGTACAGGCGCAAATCGGTTGCGACCTGGTCGTTGCGGGAACGCCCTGTGTGGAGTCGTTTGCCCGCATTGCCGACGAGGGCGGTGAGTCGACGCTCGATGTTGAGGTGGACGTCTTCGTCCTCGAGAGACCACTGGAAAGCACCCGACCGGATCTCGGCGAGGATCGTCGTCATGCCGTGCTCGATCGCGGCGAGATCCCCGGGCGAGAGAATGCCCGTCGCAGCGAGCATGCGCGCGTGGGCGAGCGAGCCCTGTACGTCGAACTCGGCGAGGCGACGGTCGAACGTTACCGACGCGGTATAGCGCTTGACGCGCTCGGCGACCGGCTCCGCGAAGCGACCTGACCAGGCTTGACCGGCGTGATCCTTTTCCTCAGGGGCTGACATGACAGCTTGAAATTCCGCAGCGGGAACTTGAGAATGATCGTGATAATGAGCGAAAAATCAGCATCTTATACCAGATTTCCGGGTCGTTTGCCGTGAAATCCCCGGAACCTGTGCGGATCTTGAACCGCGACGGACCCGCCGACACCCTGCCGGATTTCCGCAATCTGGGGGTGATCGCGCGCATCCTGGTGATCGTGAATTTGCTGGCGTTCGTTGCTGCGGCGATCAAGGCGACCAGCTTTCCGCAGCTCATCGATGCGTTCCTCGAGATCGCCCTGCTCGTCGAGCCGGTCCTGATCACGAGCCTGCTGGCTCTGTACGTTGCCAATGCCGGGCTTGCCCGGCTGACCTATCCGGTCGCGGTGGCGCTCGTATTCGCCGTCGTGCTCGTTCTGACCGCCGCTGCATACCCGCTGCTGCCGGGCAATGACTTCTCTCCTGCCGGGCTCCTGCGGAGCGCGGTGTTTGCCGCGCTCGCGACCGGATTCCTGATCGGATATTTCTTTCTGCGCAATCGCGCGTTCTCGCCGGCGCTCGCCGAGGCGCGTTTGCAGGCCCTGCAGGCACGGATCCGCCCGCACTTCCTTTTCAATTCGCTGAACGCAGTCCTTTCACTGATTCGCACCGATGCGCGACGCGCGGAGACGGCGATCGAGGATCTCGCCGAGCTCTACCGGATGCTCATGGCCGACGCGCGCACGCTCACGTCGCTTGCCGAGGAGCTCGAGCTCGTCCGGCAGTACCTCAATCTCGAGCAGCTGCGACTCGGCGATCGGTTGAACGTCGAGTGGCGCATCGAATCCGCGCCACGCGACGCGCTGGTGCCCCCGCTGCTGCTGCAACCCCTCGTCGAGAACGCCGTCTATCACGGCATCGAGCCTGGAATGGATCCGGGAACCATCGAGATCGCGATCTACCTGGATGGCGACCGGCTGCACGTCCGGCTCACCAACCCCTACCATCCGGAGCATCAGCATCGCCAGGGCAACCGCATTGCGCTCGGCAACATCCGCGAGCGACTGCAGCTGCACTTCGACGTCGAGTCGAAAATGGAAAGCGGCGTGGTCGGCAAGAGTTACGAGATCCACATGCAGATGCCCTACCGGCGGAGGACGTCGTGACTGCACCGCTGCGTATTTTTCTGGTCGATGACGAGGCGCCAGCGCGCACGCGGATACGGGCGCTGCTCGACGACCTGCAGGTCGAGCTCCCCAATGTCGTGACCGGCGAGGCGGCGAATGGTCACGAGGGTCTTGCGTTCCTCGCCCAGCAATCCGCGGACGTCGCGCTGGTCGACATCCACATGCCGCAGATGAGCGGGCTGGAATTTGCGCGGCACCTGTCCACGCTCGAGAAGGCACCGGCGGTGGTCTTCATCACCGCCCACGACCAGTATGCGATCGAGGCGTTCGAGGTGAATGCGCTCGACTATCTGCTCAAGCCGGTGCGCGCGGCGCGCCTCGCCGCTGCGCTTGGCAAGGCTGCCAGCTCCGGAGCCGTCAAGCGCGCCGCGCTCGAG
>JBAVOG010000523.1:0-4394 GCA_049691875.1 Burkholderiales bacterium
GTCCTGCGAGGAGCGTGAACGGGTCGATACCGGTGAGGAGCGCGATCACGATGACCACGATCAATCCCAGTCCGCCCATGCCGCCGACGCGAACGCCGCGGCCGTACTGCGGACCCTCTCCGCGGCGGTCCTCCACGTTCTCGCTCTGTCGCCCGGTTCGCCATCTCATGGTTCGTCTCCGCGTTAATCCAGCTGCGCTGCTTTCAACGCCCCATGCGGACGTCGTAAGCGCGTGAAACGCGATCGATCAACCCGGGATCGCGCCGCGTCGCCCCGCTGGTGTTGAATTCCACGCGCACGCTGCCGTTCGCAAGGGTCCGCACCTTCGCGACGACCTCGATGTCGTCGCGCGATCCATAGACGATACCCGCGTCGCGATCCTCGCTGGTGACGCGTACGCCCTGATCGGAAAACGCTCCGACGACGGCGGACCAGGAGCGGTTGAAGCCAGTCATCGCCGACGGCGGCGCCGAGACATACGCGCCGGGCTCGGCGACGTAGTAAGTGCAGCCGGCAAGAATGGCCGCGGTCAGGGCTATCGCCTGGCGCTTCATGTCAAATCACTCCCGAGCTTGCGCCAGCGTACCGGATTATGGGCTGACGGTCTGCCAGCCCGGACCCGGATCGAAGCGGGTCATCGCCCGCGCGACGCCATCGGTGCCCGGACCGAGGTCCCGCTCGAAGAGCTTGCCGTCGTGGCTTACCAGGAAGGTCATCACTCCCGTGTCGCCGTATTTCACCGGCCAGGCCACCAGGGCAAAGCCGCTGACCATGCTTCGAAAGGCGTTGTTCATCATTGGCGGTGCAGGCAGTCCAGTCCCGGGAGGCGTGCCGCGCACTCGATACTATGCTCCGGGCCGCGTCGGACTTGTCGCCCTAACGACAGCCCCGGCGCGCAGCGCCTCCGCGGTTCCCGAAGTCCGCGCGACGAAGTATCGACCGCCGGTGCCGCACGCATGATACGCAAGCGCGGCAACCCAGCCCAGCGCGCGCTCGTCTTCGCACGGATACCATCCGCCAGACCGCGCACAGTGCAACCCGGATTCGGGAACCGGTACTGCGTACACGCATCGCTCACAAGGGTTTTGCATGGTGGCATCCTTTCGTTCAGTGCCCGGTCGTCGATCGGGTTGCTTCCCGCACGGCGCCGATCAGCGTACGGCCGTCGAATGGCTTTTGCAGAAAGGCCGCGGCGCCGACCTGCCGGGCTTCGCCGCGCGCCGCGGGCGAGTCGTGCGCGGTGATGAAGATGACCGGCGCCGTGGAACCATCGCGAACGAGACGGCGCCGTAATTCGAATCCCGATTCACCCGGCAGCCGGATGTCGCAGACGAGACAGTCGGCACGCGTCGCGATGTTCGATGCAAGGCAGTCCTCCGCCGAGGCGAAGGCTTCGACCTTCAGGCCGGCGATCTCCAGAACGCGGGCCAACGCCCCTCTCATCCCGACGTCGTCCTCGACCAGGACGACGGTCATGGGCGCTTCAGGCATGTGCCGCTATCAGCTGAGAAGCGCTTGTCCATCGTGCCCGCCGGACGCATCAGGTCCAACCATGGTCCTCCGCGCGGGCGCAAATGACCATCGGCCGTGGGGACAGGGGGGAATAGCCCTTTGGTGCTAGTCCTCCTCGGCTCGCTCCTGAAATGGAGAAAGGCGAGAGCAGTGGGTCGGAGGAGATGGGCGCGCTATCGGCCGGGCGGTTCGGGATCGGAGGCCGGGCGGAGCCCGAGTTTCGTGGCCGCGCGCACGAGCTCCGCGACGTTGCTCGCGCGCATCTTGATCAGCACCTGCGCACGATGGGCCTTGACCGTGCGCTCGGCCACGCCGATGTCCGCGGCAATCTGCTTGTTCAGCTTTCCCATGCACACGCCGGCGAAAACTTCACGCTCGCGCGGTGTAAGACGGTCGTAGCGCGCCTGCAGCGAGCGCTGCTGAGTGCCTGATTCGCGCGCCGCCGCGCCTCGTTCGAGCGCCTCGCGCACTGCCCGCAAAAGCGGGTCCCGCTCGACGGGTTTGGTCAGGAAGTCCACCGCGCCCGCTTTTATCGCGCGCACGCTCATCGGCACGTCGCCATGCCCGGTGAGAAAGATGATGGGGAGATCGATCCCGTGGTCGAATAGCGCCGCCTGGAGATCGAGCCCGCTCGGACCGGGCATGCTCACATCGAGCAGGAGACAGCCCTGTGCATCCCGCGGGCGCGCGATCAGGAAATCTCCGGCGGAAGCGTAGCCACGGGTTTCGTAGCCCGCGATCTGCAGCAGGCGCGTGACGGCCGTCCGAAACGACTCGTCGTCGTCCACGACGTGCACGATCGCTTTCTCCCCGCTCATGCAGTGACCCCCGTGAGGGGTTGCGGCGCCGGGTCGGCGGTGAGGGGCAGCGTGAACCGGAACGTTGCGCCGTCCCCTCTGTTGGGTTCGGCCCAGATGCGTCCACCATGCGCCTCGACGATCGATTTCGCGATCGAGAGTCCGAGTCCCATGCCACGCTGCTTCGTCGTGAAGAACGAGTCGAAGAGCCTGGGCTGCTGGTCGTGGGCGATGCCGTGACCGCGGTCGCTGACCGCCACCTCCGCGTTTCCGTCGGGACGCAGCGCAGTGCGCACGGTCACGCGTCGCGCCGTGACGTGCGTATCGGCCATCGCTTCCATTCCGTTGAGGACCAGGTTGAGGAGTACTTGCTGAAGGTGGACGCGGTCGCCGCGAATCCTGGGAATCCCCGGGTCGAACTCGGTCACGAGTTCCACGTGGCGCCGTTGCGCCTCGGAATTGAGCACCTGCAGGACCTCCGTGACCGTCTCGTTGAGATCGATGCCTGCACGGGCCATCTCGTGCCTGGCGAGCAGCGCACGCAATCGCCTGATGACCTCGCTCGCCCGCAGATCGTCCTTCCGGATGTCCGCGAGTATCTGGCGCACGTCGCTAATGCGTGGATCGTCGGATTCGAGCAGCATCTCCGCGGAATCGACGTTCGCCAGAATTGCCCCGAGCGGCTGATTGACCTCGTGAGCGATCGCGGCGGTCAGCTCGCCGATCGTCGCGAGCCGTCCCGCGTGCGCGAGCTCGACGCGGAGCTGCGCTCCCTCATGCTCCGCCTGCCGCCGCCGGTAACGCTGGAACAGGAGCGCGGCGATCAACGCGGTCTGGGCAAACATGATCAGGATGGACAGGTCGATCTGCCACCGGTATCGTTCCCAGATCGATGGCTCCCGGAATCGCACCTCGCAGCCGTCCGGCAGAAGCGACGCGTCGATCCCCCAGTGCCTGAGCTGCCGCCAGTCGGCGATGCACGTGGGCGATGCCGGAGGCTGCACGCCCAGTTCCGCGGGGCGCTCTCCCTTCAGAACGCGCACGACGAGCGCGCCTGCGCGCCGACCCTGCGCGGCGAAGCTCGCGATCGGGCCTGCCACGATGCCCTCGCCCAGGTACGTCTCGAAAATGCCGAAGATCGGCGCGCGGGAAACTTTCGCAAGCGCTGTCACCACGTCGCGCGACACCTGCGGTGCCCCTACGCCATCCCGTACCATCGACAGAAAGAGCACGATCGCATCGGAAGGAAGCTTCGCGACCTCTGCGCGCGTATCGTCCGCCGAGCGATCGACCAGGTATTCGACAGCGAGCTTCCCGGCGCGGTCGCTCACGGCGGCGCGCGTGCGGCGCACCATGTTCAGATCAAACTCGCCAGTGCCCGCGACCACGACGACCCGGCGCGCCCCGGGCTTCAGCCGTAGCGCAAGATCGAAGAGCGGCGCGAGCTCGTACCGAACCGCAATACCGGTGGTGCGCGGACCGAGTGGACGACCGGCCAGCACCGAAGCGGGCACGCTGTGAAAAACGATCGACGCGTTCGGCCAGAGCTCGTCGCCGTAGCGCTCGGCAAAATCGAGCGCGGTCGTCTCGACGGCCACGACGGCTTCGATACCCAGGTCGCGATATTTTTTTTGCAGGAGCGCGTGCATCTCGGCCTCGAACTGCGCGCCGGGGAAACGAATCATGTCGAGCGACTCGACGTAGAATTCCACCGGCCGCCCGATCCGGTTGATGATCTCCGCACGGGTTGCCTGGTCGAGCGCCACGAATGCGGGCAAGCTCGTATGCCCGGCGTTCAACACGACGATGCGGCAAGGTGCACCGTCCGGTCGGGCGGCCTGCGCTGATGCACCGCAAACCGCCAGCGCGAGCAACCACGCCACGGCGAACGCGTGGCGGGCCGGGACTTCGCGTCCAGATCGATGGTTCACGGGATCGAAGAATCGCCGGTGGATGAGCCAGCGTACCTGCTGGTACCTGAGCGGCAGTATAGCCCTTGCCAGGTCCGCAACCCGCGCGTCGCGCGCGAGTCGATCGCGCCGCACGTGGCGGCGCGGTCAGTCCCCCGTGCGAACGGTCACGCGG
>JBAVOG010000524.1:0-5081 GCA_049691875.1 Burkholderiales bacterium
TTCCCCTCCTTCCCAAGGAGGGGTCCGCCGGGAGGGCGGGGGGTGGTTGCGGCTTCGATCAGCACACTGACCACCCCGCCGCCTTCGGCGCCACCCCTCTTCCACGAGGAGGGGAATAAGATCTAGTCATCCCTTCCTTGAAATGGAGGGGGATGGGTCAGCGATTCGGCCGCGCGGTCGCGGGTGCGGCAGCTTGCGCTGGGACGGAGAATCGCACCTTGCACCGGGCCCCGGCGGGAAGCTCCTTCTTGGCATTCGGCAGCTCGAGGCGGACGCCAAAGGTGCCGCTTGCCGCATTGATGACCTTGTCGACGACCACCACTTTCGCGTCGAACGTGCCCTTCGGCGTCTCCGGCATCACGTCGGCGTGGTCGCCGATCTTGACGGTGCCGTAGAGGCTGGCGGGAATGATCACCTCGACGTTGAGCGGATCGATCTCGGCAAGCCGCATGATCGGCTCTTTCACGTTGGTGCTTGCCAGCTCGCCCGTTTTCATGTTGCGCTCGACGACCACGCCACTGATCGGAGTGCGGATGGTCCTGAGGCTGACCGCCTCGTTGGAACGCTTGACTTCGAGCTCTGCGAGACGCTGGCTCTCGCGTGCGACCTTCAACTCCGACTCGGCGAGCATCCGTTCCGTGCGCGCTTCCTCCAGCGCGTTCGACGATACAAAATTCTGTCGGCTGAGCTCCTCGGCGCGGGTTTCCTTGCGCTGGGCGAGGGAGAGGCGTGCCTCGGCGGCCTTGACCGCGCCGGCCTGCTCGGCGCGCGATTTGGCGACGGCGAGCGCCGCACGTTCCGGACCGGACTCGAGGGTCACCACGACCTGGCCGCGCTCCACAGTGTCGCCTCGCTCGACATGAATCTTCTCGATCAGCCCCTCCACCGGACTGCGGATTTCCACCATCTGGCGTGCCTCGATGATGCAGTCGAATGTGCCGTCGGTCTGCGCATGCGCAGGCACAGTCCATAGGAGGGCTGGGACGATCAGCAGGGTGAAGGCGGAAACACGGGGGACGGCACACGTGGGGCTCATGACGGACACGGAGGAAGGCAGGAAAGTGTGCACGAAGCTTGATTCGGACCTACAGCGTAACATCGAAATCGCACCGTAAGTTTCTGATCCGTTGCGAGATGGTGATCTCTGGCACGGTCGATGCGTGATGCTGCGTTAGAATCGTATCTTCGTCGCATTCCGAAGGCCGGGTCATCGTGATCGTATTCGAGCTTCAGTGCGGACAGCGCCACCGCTTCGAGGGATGGTTTGCGTCCGCCGAGGCGTTCGAGCGCCAGAATGTCGCCGGGAAGATCGCCTGTCCGGTTTGCGCCGATCTCGCAATCCTGAAGGTTCCTTCGGCGCGAATTCAGCGCGCCAAGGGAGCGTCGTCGGAACGGGTCGCATCTTCCACGACAGAATCGAGTGGACAGCCTGCGAAGGGCCAGATGCCGACGAAGCTCGCACCTGGGCAGCAGATGACATTGGCGGCGTTCATCGACCACGTGCTCGTGAACAGTGAGGATGTCGGGGCACGCTTTGCAGAAGAGGCACGCAGGATCCATCGCGACGAGGCGCCGCGTCGAAGCATCCGGGGACAGTCGACGCCGGAGGAAACCGAAGCGTTGCTCGAGGAAGGCGTGCCGGTCTTTCCCTTGCCGATCCCGCCGAAGGACAGCTGGCAGTAGTCGGTTCCAGGTTGCCGGACGACCTGGTCACGGGCTCCTGGGCCCAGGTTCAATCCACGCGAAGCTAATGCGTATAATGTGTATTATGTAAAATAAGGTAGGTGCGATGCGCTCGACATTCGACCGGCGCGTAAGCCATACGCGGGTGTCGAAGCCCTCTCGAGCCACCCCCTGAGTATCTCTATTCCTTCGCTCCGGAGCGCTTCAGCAGCGCTACGACGTCCGCATTGCCTGCCGCCACCGCCCACTGCAGAGCCGTTCGACCGGTATCGGTCTTCAGGTTGGGATCGGCATGGGCATCCAGCAATACCTTCGCCGCATCCGCGTGCCCTTCCCGGACAGCCATCATGAGCGGCGTCGTGCCGTTCTCCGAGGCGGCATTCACGGCGGCACCCTGCGCAATCAAGTACTGGCAGATTCGCGTGTGGCCCCCAAAAGCCGCGTAATGCAGCGCAGTCCAGCCCGGCTGATCGATCCGCGCGCCGACTTTGCGCAGCTGTTGAACGATGTCGAAATGTCCGGTCAGTGCGGCGATCATGATCGCGCTATCGCCGGCCGCGTTCTGCGCGTTCACGCGGACCTTCCGGGTGATGAGCAGCGCAACCACTTCCGGCTTTCCTTCCCGTGCCGCCTCCATGAGGATTGAATTTCCGGCGGGATCGGTGGAGTTGACGTCCATACCGCGACCCAGTAGTACCTCGACCTCGGCGGCGTCCCCGAGTCGCACCGCCTTGAAAAGGTCGTCCAGCGTCGGTTGCGCAAACCCGATACCAGGCATCATCGATAGAATCAATGTTGTATATAACAGTATCCTACGCATTATTCTTCACCTTGAGTATCATGATTGATCTTGAATAGATTGAAAAAATTGGAGGAAGTGGCTCTGGCGACCTCCTCGATCGGCAATCCCCGGATGCGGGCCAGCGCGTCGGCGACGAATCGAACGTAGGCGGGCTGGTTTCGCTTGCCCCGGTGCGGGGTCGGCGCGAGATACGGGGAGTCGGTCTCGACCAGGACACGGTCGAGCGGCACTGCACTGGCCACGTCCCGCAATTCCGCCGCGCTTCGAAACGTAAGGATCCCGGAGAAGGAAATGTGAAATCCGAGATCCAGGGCAGCACTGGCGACTTCACGGCTCTCGGTAAAGCAATGCATCACCCCACCAACCTCGCCGGCACCCTCTTCCCGCATGATACGAATCGTGTCGTCCGCAGCTGCGCGAGTATGAATAATCAATGGTTTACGGCAGTGACGCGCAGCACGGATGTGAGCGCGGAAACGTTCCCGCTGCCATTCGAGGTCCCCTTTTAGTCGAAAGTAATCGAGTCCGGTTTCGCCGATTGCCACGATGCGGGGGTGATCGGAGAGTCGCACGAGCATATCCGGTTCCACTGGGCTCGCGTCGGGATAGTCCGGATGCACGCCCACGGACGCATACAGATTCGGATGGGCATTCGCGAGCGCGAGTACTGCCGGGAAGTCCTCCAGCGTGACGCTCACACAAAGTGCGTGCGAGACCCGTTCTGTGCGCATCGCGTCCAGAACCTCCGGAATCCGGCCGTGAAAGTCCTCGAAATCGAGATGGCAATGCGAATCTACGAGCGTGGACTCTGAGAAGGTGGAGACCATTCCGAGACTGGAGGACTATGGTTGGTGCCGCGTATTGCGCGTTCCGGGCATCAGGGACGGGGTTTACGGCACCTCCGCGTCCAGTTCCGCGCGCACGTCAGATTCGCCGAACTGTCGCGTGCTAGTACGTGTGGGTCGTCCGGCTGGATTGCAGCAGTCCGCTCAGCAGGGATTCGATTCGACGTCGCGCGGCGTTTCCGCTTTCGTCGTCCGAGAAATGCACCCCGACGCCCTGGGTCTTGCTTCCCTGGCAATTGGGGGGCGTGATCCAGACGACCTTCCCGGCCACCGGCAGCTTGTTCGGGTCGGTCATGATGCTCAACAACATGAACACGTCGTCGCCCAGCCGGTACCGCTTCGTCGTCGGGATGAACAAACCGCCGCGCTTCAATTGCGGAATGTATGCCGCATACAGTGCCGAGCGCTGACCGATGGTCAATGAGAGGACGCTCGGCCGCAAGGCGCTCTTGCCGGGGTCATCTGCCATCTTGCGCTCCGGACATTTTGCGGTACTGCATCAGCAAGTCCTCGAGAAACAATTTCGGATTCAACGGATGCAAGGCAAGTCGGCGGGCATCTGCAATCCGAAGCGCCAGACGCGACAACCGAATCGGATCGGCGTGCCGCGCCAAACCGGTCAGACGCGCTGACTCGCCCGGATGATACCGCGGAGCGGTGCCCGACCGCACGCGCGCCAGATCGTAAACCCACTTTTGTAGCCACGTGACGATCTCGAGTAGCGCGATCCCAGACAATTGCTCCGCGCCGTCCACCGGGTCGAACCCCGGCGTGGCAAGGAGTGCAACCAGTGTGCGACGACGCTCGTCGAGCTCAATGTGCTCGAGCGCCGCCAGGGGGGCGCCCGCTGCAAAGCTCAGTGCCGCATCGGCGTCCGCGATCCCCCGGTCCTGCAGCCATCTCGAAGCGACCTTTCGATCGGCCCCCAGTATCGGGATCGCCTGGCAACGGCTGCGGACGGTCGGAAGAAGCCTCTGGGGGTCGCTGGATACCAGCAGAATCAGTGTCCCCGCGGAGGGCTCCTCGAGACTCTTGAGCAGAGCATTCGCCGTCGCGGCATTCATGGCTTCCGCGGGTCGAATCACTGCCACCCGCAGGCCGCCACGGTGCGAGCCGACGCGAAGAAAAGCCTGCAAATCACGGACCTGGTCAATGCGGATCTGCTTGCTCGCGGGCCCGCCTTCCGCAGTATCGCCCCCTTCGCCACTGGGTTCGGCCGACAGGGCATCTGGCTGAAGGAGCCGAAAGTCGGGGTGGTTGTCCTGCTCGAACCATGCACACGCGGGACAGGCCCCGCATGCCGGTTCCGCGCCTGCGGCCGTTTCGCACAGGAGCCTTTTCGCGAAACCGCGGGCCAGATGTGTCTTCCCGAGTCCCGCACGGCCGTGGATCAAGAGCGCATGCGGCAGCTTCTCGCGGCGCTCCATCAGGCGCGACCACGGGTCGGATAGCCAAGGAAGTAGACTTTGTTCAGCAGACATTTACAAGTATGTTCTCAACTGAATTCTTAACATCTTCAAGTGCCCGGGATGCGTCCACGACATGGATCCGCGCAGGGTCCTGGCGGGCGCGCTCCAAGTACGCGGCCCGGACGCGCTCGAAGAAGTCCCTGTCCTCCTGCTCGAATCGATCCGGCGCGGCTTGCATCCCTGCCAGTCGAGCCCGCGCCACCTCGACGGGCAGGTCGAAGTACAGCGTCGCGTCCGGCCGAAAGTCTCCCAGCACCCACTGCTCGAGGCGCTCCAGGTCGC
>JBAVOG010000525.1:0-3047 GCA_049691875.1 Burkholderiales bacterium
ATCCAATTCCGCCGCACGACCCGGACGAGCCGACCGGCAGCCGCATCCCGACGAGCCTCGCCGGTCGCGCTGCATACTGGCTCGGCGTCGGGCTCGCGCTCCTCCATATCTACTTCAACACGCTCGGTACGATGTCCGAGCTGCGCGTGGCGGCCGTGCACTTCGGCGGCTTCGGTCTCATGTGCGCGCTCCTTTACCCGGCGTGGCGCGCCAAGACGCACGCCGGTCAGCGGCGGGTGCTCGCCCTCGATCTGCTGACCGGACTGGCGGCGGTTTCGTGTGTCGCCTATCTCTTTCTCGGCGAGGAAAGCTTTGCCGATCGCAATGCGAGCTTTCTCTGGTACGACTGGATCTTCACGGGCATCGCGGTCGTGCTCGCCGTCGAGTTCACGCGTCGGACGACGGGCTGGATCATCCCGCTCATCATCGTCACCGCGTTCACGTACGTCGTCTGGTGGGGCCGGTATGTGCCGGGGATGCTGACGTTCCCTGGCCTCTCGCTCGAGATCACACTCTACCGGAGCTTCTACAGCGACGACGGCATGCTCGGCCTGATCGCGAACATCTCGGCGACCTTCGTGATCATGTTCATCATCTTCGGCGCGTTTCTCACGCGGTCCGGGGCGGGTGATTTCATCGTCGATTTCGCGCGCGCGGTCGCCGGCAGGCTGATCGGCGGACCGGGTTTCGTCGCGGTCCTCGGCTCGGCGCTGATGGGCACGATCTCCGGCTCGTCGGTCGCCAACACGGTGTCGACCGGAGTGATCACCATCCCGCTCATGAAGCGCGCGGGATTTCCCGCGCGCTTTGCGGCCGGCGTCGAAGCCGCCGCCTCGACCGGTGGGCAGCTCATGCCGCCCATCATGGGCGCCGGCGCTTTCGTGATGGCAAGCTACACGCAGATCTCCTATCTCACGATCGCTGCCGCGTCCGTGCTGCCCGCGATCCTCTACTTCGTATCGGTCGCGTGTTACGTGCGCATCCAGGCCAAGCGGCTCGGACTCACCACCGCGATCGACGAGGATGCGCCGACCGTGGGCGAAGTCATGAAGCGCGGTGGGCTGCTCTTCTTTCTCCCGATCAGCGTGCTGGTCGGCCTGCTGGTCTATGGCTTCACGCCGACGTACTGCGCGGGCGCGGCGATCGTGGCCGTGATCGTCGCGTCGTGGCTGGCACCCGGCCGCCGCGGAATGGGTCTGCGCGAGATCATCGACGCACTTGCCCTGGGCGCACGGAACATGGTCGTCACGGCGACCCTGCTCATCGCGATCGGCCTGGTCGTGATGACCGTCGCGACGACCGGGCTCGGCAACACGTTCTCCCTGATGATCAATCAATGGGCGGATGGAAACCTGATGATCGCCCTCGTGCTCATCGCGCTCGCCTCGCTCGTCCTCGGCATGGGCCTGCCGGTGACCGCCGCGTACATCGTGCTCGCGACGCTGTCGGCCCCGGCGCTGGCCGGAATGATCACCCAGCAGGAGCTCGTCACCGCGTTCATGACGGGCAACGTCCCGGATTCGGCCAAGGCAGTCCTGATGCTCGTCGCGCCCGACAAGATCGCCGCGATCGGCCAGGCGATGTCGTTCGATACTGCCAATGCGCTCGCTGCCGCCATTCCGCCGGAAATGCGCTCGATGGTGGTCGAGCAGACGCTGAGCACCGCGCAAGTCACCGGCGCCCTGCTCGCTGCGCACATGATCATCTTCTGGCTTTCGCAGGACTCGAGCGTGACGCCGCCCGTCTGCCTGACTGCATTCGCCGCGGCGGCCATTGCCGGGTCTCCACCGATGGCGACTGGACTCACCGCATGGAGGCTTGCGAAGGGCCTGTACATCGTGCCCCTGCTCTTCGCGTACACGCCGTTCCTCAACACAGACCTCTGGACCGACTTCCAGATCGCGTTCTTCGCCGCGTTCGGCATCTACGCGCTCGCCGCGGCGTCCGAGCTCTGGATGGAGGTGCGCCTGCCGATACCGATCGCGATCCTGCTCGCCGCAACGGGCGCGGCTCTGCTCTGGCCAACCTCGATGTGGATCAACTTCGCGGGCCTCGCCATTTTCCTCGCGATCTTCGCCCACAACGTCTGGCAGGACCGCCGCGCGTCCCGGGTCGCCATGCACGCGTAGCGCGCGAAGGGTAAAGGCGGGTCAGCGGCCATGCCCGGCCGGGGACGCGGTGTTTTTTCCCCTCCTCGACGAGGAGGGGAAAAGGCGTTAACCCTCCCCTCCTTTTCAAGGAGGGGTGCCCGCGAAGCGGGCGGGGGGGTTAAGGCGTCCGATCAGGCAGGCAACGCTTGATCGGTCGCGGCGCGGTAGTGAAGATTCGCGTCGGACTCGCGCCCGATCCGGTCGAAGAGGCGCGCGAGCTCGAGGTGCGTCGCGCGCGACGCGGTCTGCGAAAGACTCGCCTCCAGATAACTCTGGGCCTTGCCCCAGAGCTCCTGGTATGCGCAGAGCTTCCCCAGAGCAAGCAGCAGCGAGGCGTCGTGCGGCCTCTCCTTCAGCCACTTCTCTGCCTGCTCGATTCGCTGAAGTGCGTCCTCATCCTGGCATTCGGCGAACAGGAGCACGAGCTCGGGAACCCACTCCCGGTTGATCACGTCCGTGAGCACGCGATGCGCCTGCTTGCATCCGCCAAGCGCGAGGAATTGGCGCGCCGCGGTCGCGGCGACGCGCGGCTCCCTCCGCTCCGCCGTCGGCAGATCGCTCCAGAACGCCTGCAGCGTCTCGATGTCCACCGCCTTGCGCTTGAGTGTTTCGACGGTGGCCGTGATGCGTAGCGATTCGGCGGTCTCCGGTGCGAGCGCGCCGCGCTTCTCCAGCAGTCGCACGATGCGCAGCACCTCGTCCCAGTGCTGCAGGCCCTGCTCGGCCCGCATGAGAAGCCGCATCGTGGCGATCTGCTTGGGGCCCTTGGCATCCAGCTCGCGCAGCACTTCGCGCGCTTCCTCGAAGCGGCGCTCGTCGAGCAGGAGCTCGGCACGCGTGGCGAGGCGCGCCTCGATCGAATCGCCTGCGGCGCCGGCGGCCCGCTCGAGCCAACGT
>JBAVOG010000526.1:0-4492 GCA_049691875.1 Burkholderiales bacterium
GGGTACAGGCGAGCATGCTGGCGAGCTCCGCGCGCCACTCCTCGGCATACTCGCAATCTCGATACTCATCGAAATACGGGCCACCGAGGGTGTAGTGAACCAACGAGACGCCGGGCGTGGGATTGTAGTAGCCCACGAGATGGTTCCACGTGCGCGGCAGCTCGCCGATCAGCGATTCGTCCGGCAGCCACTTGAACTGATGGAGCTCGAGTCCGCTCGCGGTGTTGACATACTCCGGCGTGAGCGCGCGGCACTTCGCATTGTTGAACAGCATCACGCTCGACCAGTTTTTCTTCGGGTAGGCGGTCTGCGGCTGATCCAGGAACTTCACCGTCTCGCGCGGTTGGTGCTCGTGCTTGACGACCATCACAGCACGCCCCTCGTCGCGCAGCCGCCAAAGGTTCGCAATGTCGTCGAGGACCAGCATGTCGCAGTCCATAAAGACGCTCCATCCCTCGTAGCCCGAGAGGTAGGGCGTCAGGAACCGCGAGAAAGCGAAGTCGGTCGATTGCAGCGGGTGGCGCTCGCGCGTAAAAACGCCCTTGAGCTCGGAGAGCATCATCGGCGAGATGCTCACGGGCTCGCTCGCGCGCACGAGAATGCTGTGCGCGAGCACGCTGAATGCCACTGCCTCGCGGGCGTCGAATCCGATGAAGACTCTCACCATCAGCCTCCTCCGTCCGAGCCGATGCGGCTCTCGATCCAGCGTGGGCCGCCGGGGCCATCTTCGCGGGTCTGAATCCAGAACTCCCAGACCAGGCCCGGGTGGCGCGCGGCAACGGATGACACGAGTCCCGCCCACCATTCCGGGGGCTGGATCGTGCAATGGGCATTCTCCCCTGTCGGGAGACGCTTGCCCGCCGGATAGCACGCGACATTGGCGAACACGAACTTCGTCGCGTAGCTGAAGATCTCGTCCACGATCCAGGGAATGTCGTTCTCGGGGCAATGTTCCAGGACGTCGGTCGAGATCACGCCGTCGAATTTGCCCTCCGGAAGCTTGCTGAACGGTGGGTAGCTGGGGTCGAAGCAATGCACGTAGTCGACGTTCCAGTGGTCCGCAATGCTCGGGATGATCCCCCCGTCGAGCAGCTTCACGTCGCGCATGTCGTGCTGGCGCCCCTTGCCGCTCCCGTAGTCGCGGATGCTGGTCGCGCCCGTTGCGTCGATCAAGCGCTTGATCCGGCTCACCTGGGGCGGCAGACTCGCTCCGGGGAAAGTGTCCTCGGCCGGGATGTCGAGGAAGCGCTCGCCCTCCAGATGCATAGTCTGGTAGAGCTCGAGCAATTCACGATACCGCGGGCTGGGACTTTCGCGTGAGTAAGGCATGTGCGCTAACGCGGCCTTTTGAATCCGCAATCTTATCAATACCTCGCTTCGGTTTCCGTGCGCAATTCACGGCACAGGTCATCCAGCACGGCGTTCCACTCGCCGCGGCGCCGCTGGCGGAACACGCGGACGCCGGGATACCAGATGATCGCGTTGCCCGTTGTTCCATAGCGCCACTCGGCTCCGACCGGGACCAGCACCCATCCGTGCACGCCGAGTCCGCCCGCGAGCTGCGCGACCGTGTTGTCTATCGAGATTGTAAGATCGACCGCGCTGACGAGCGCCGCGGTCGCGTCGAGGTCCTCGAGCGCCTCCGGCCAGGCATCGATTCGCGTCCCGTATTGCTCGCCGAGCGCGGCGAGCTCCGCGACGTCGGCATCGCGTTGGAGGCTGACCCAGTGCACCGCCGGCATGCGCAGCAAGGACGCGAGGGCGGAGGCTTCGAGCGATCGGACGGGGCCACGCGAGCGAACGGTGCCGCCGCGCCATGAAATGCCGACACGCCGTCCCGCGCCGCTCGCGGCCAGTCGTTCGCGCCATTCCGCGATTTGTGCCGGGTCCGCCCGTAGGTATCCGGCCCGAGCAGGAAAATCCGCGCTGGCGCGCCGCAGGTGGACCGGCAGACTCGCGACGGGAATCTGGTAGTCGATACGCAACTCGCCGGACGGCGTAAGCGGTTCTTGCTGGCGCCCGGCGATGATCGTCGCCTGCGGAAAGGATCTGCGATAGAGCGACGCGAGCCGCGGGTCGCATTCGATCACGCAGTGGCCAGCGCGCGCGATCACGTCCGGAATGCACGAGGCAAACAGAATCTCGTCTCCGACGCCCTGCTCGGCATGCACGAGGATCGTTCGTCCTTCGAGCGGCTCACCCGCCCACCGTGGAGCCGGCAAGGCGCGATGCGGAAGGTCCTCGGAGACAAGACGGGTCTCGTAACCCGGCCAGCCCTCCGCGAAGCGACCCAGCGCGAGCAGGGCAAGCGCGCGATGAAATCGCGCGCTTGCATGGTTGGGATTGCGCGCGAGCGCGCAGTCCAGAGCGGCGAGCGCCTCTTCGGTGCACCCGAGCTCCTGCAATGCGACCCCGCGTCGGGCATGCACGTCCGCGTCATCGATCCCGAGCGCAATCGCTCGATCGAGTGCCGCCAGGGCGGGAGTCGCGTCGAACGCGCCGCGAAGATGCAACGCACCGAGCGCAGCGTGCGCCTCGCCGTGGTCCGGATACCGCGCCACAATCTGCCCGAGCATCGAGATGTCTTCCGTCGGCACCTCGCTGTCTGGCAGCCATCCCACCAGATTGCGGATCGCCGGCGCGAATTGCGGGTCGATGTCCATCGCGGCCCGGAAGTGCGTGAGCGCCCCGGTCCGATCACCTATGCTGCCGAGCAGCAGGCCGAGATTGTTGTGCGCCGCCACGTGCCGGGAATCAATGCCGAGCGCCGCCGCAAAGCTTCGCACTGCGGCATCGGGCTCGCCCAGCATGCCGAGAACGTTACCCAGGTCGGCCAGGGCGTCGGCGGAGCCCGGGTCGAGACGCGTTGCGTGCTCGAGCAACTCGCGCGCGCGGGGCAAATCACCGGTCTGGGCCGCGAGTCGCCCCGCCTCGCCGACCGAGCGCGCGGCGTCACCCCCGCTGCCGGTCAGGCGACGTAATGCACGCTTCAGGATCTTGGCCAGCATCGATTCGCGCGCCGCGCGACCCGCACATGGCAGCGCCGTGAAATTATGCTGCCGGGACCGCCCGCCTCCGCACCGAAGGCAGCCGTTGCGATGCTAGAATTCTGAAATGATTCGCGCTTGCGCGAGTCCACCGGAAATCCTAGCAAATATTCGGATATTTGCGATTGCCAAGGGGACCCAGTATGGGGCTGCTCTCGTTTTTCTCCAATGCAGAAGTCAACGAATTCGCCAAGTATCTCGCCTCCGGGCTGGCGAAGCGCTATCCGCCTGCCCTCGATGTCAATCCCGAGAAGCGCGTGTCCGAGAACCGCCTCACCAAAGTGATCGAGGACACACTCGTCCAGGCGGTGGAATTTCAGCAGAAGCATCGGCTCGGGATGTTCGGAAAAGCGAAGCTCGGCAATGAGTTTCGCTGGCAGCTCAAGGAAATGGGATACACCGAAAAATTCGTCGATGTCGCGACCGAGGGGCTGATGGTGTACGTCACCCGCGGTTCGACGGCCGCCGCCCCACAGGGCAAGCAATCCGGCTGACGTGCACGAACTTTGGCCGCGCCGCGGGATCGGCGCAGGCCGCCCGGCGACCGCTCCGGACCACGTGCGGCATACAAGCCACGGGGTCCCATGGACCAGTCGCCACAAATTCGGACCGACGAATACGAGCGCCTCGAGCCGCGCCAGATTGTCGAGCGCGACGGAATCAAGCTCGTGTTCGCCACGCCGAACCCTGCAACGGCATGGCGCGTGGATACCCTGTTCACCAAGGAACCCGACACGATCGAGTGGATCGCAGGATTCGCCGCGAACGACGTTCTGCTAGACATCGGCGCGAACGTGGGCATGTACAGCCTGTGGGCGGCGAAGACCCGCGGAATCGAAGTGATCGCGTTCGAGCCCGAGTCCCAGAACTACGCCATCCTGAATCGAAACATCCAGTTGAATGGGCTTGACGCGCAGATCCGGGCCTACTGCATTGCGCTTTCTGATCGAGGCGGCTACGACAAGCTGTTCCTGAGTACATTCGGCGCCGGCGGCTCCTGCCATACCTTCGGCGCGTCCCTGGATTTCGCAAACCGGCCCCGAGTGGCGCCTTTCGCGCAGGGGTGCGTCGCGGCGAAGCTCGACGACCTGGTCGCGGCACAGTTGGTTCCGGTGCCGACGCACATCAAGATCGACGTCGACGGACTCGAGCCGCAGGTCGTGGCCGGCGCCCGCGCGACACTCTCCGACCTCCGCGTCCGTTCGGTGTTGATAGAAATCAATACGAACCTCGACGAGCATTGGGATGTCGTGGATCAGATCGTTGCCGGCGGCTTCGACTACTCGCAAGATCAGGTGGAGCTTGCGCAGCGCAAGGAAGGCCCGTTCAAGGGAATCGGAAACTATGTCTTTCGACGTTGAGCAGCACGTCCGCTACCGGGTCGGCAATGCGCCGATGCTCGGCTCGCCGTTTCCGCACTTCTTCCTTCACCCGGTGTTTCCCGA
>JBAVOG010000527.1:0-2065 GCA_049691875.1 Burkholderiales bacterium
CGCGGGGGCCGTGCGGGCGCAGCCCGGCGAGCGCCCGGCGGTCGCCGGCGCACGTGAGGTCACCGCGATTGCCGACGTCATTGGCGTCGATCCGAAGAAGAGCACGATCACGCTCAAGGGGCCGCGAGGCAACGTCGTGACGCTCGACGTGCACAACCCCGATCAGTTCAAGGTCGTCAAGAAGGGCGACCAGGTCGAAGTGACCTACACCGAAGCGCTCGCGCTCAGCGTCGAGCCGGCGCCGAAGCCGGCCGCCAAGTGATCGCCGCATGCGCCGATGTATAGAGATGTGTAGAGTAGAGTCTAGTATGGGTTCGATCAGTCGCAGACTGTCCGTCTTGCTGGCCACCACAGCACTTGTTGCCGGCTTGCTCGGCTGCAGCTCGACCCCGACCTGGGATCCCGGCGCACCGGATGCAATGACTGCCGAGCATTACTCGCTGGCTCTGTCGGCTATCGACGTCAAGGCCAAACAGGACGCGCAAGCCGCGCTCTATCTGTTGCGCAACGATGTCACTCGGATGCGCACCAACAGCGTGGAAATGCAGTTAGCGCTCGCGCACATATACGGCGTGACCAACGCAGTGGACAAAGAAGACTGGGGGGCGGCGCGCAAGGGCCTCGAGGCCTTGGCAGCAAGGTACGGTCGCTCGGCAGTGAAGTAGCCTCACCGCGGGGCAGGTTGCCCTCTGCGTAGCGCGGTGTAGCCACGGCACCGGCGACCCCGGGCGGCTGAAAAGAAAGTGAACACTGGTTCAGTGCCATTGACCCGACCTGCCGACATGGGTGTCCGGATAGATCCACGAAGACTTGTCCAGAGAAGCAAGAATCATGAAAGTCATCATCGTTGGTGGTTCGGCCGGCGGCGCGTCGTGCGCGGCGCGTCTGCGCAGGCTGGACGAACCAGCCCAGATCATCATGGTGGAACGCGGGCCGTACGTGTCATACGCGAATTGCGGGCTGCCCTATCACGTCGGCGACGTCATCCCGAAGGAAGCGAGTCTTTTCGTTGCGGACGCAGACACGTTCCGCTCGCAATTCGCCGTCGACGTGAGAACGGGTTGCGAGGCCACCAAGATCTCGCCGGACAAGAAGACCGTCGAGTTGCGCAATGTGGCAACCGGCGAGGTGACGACCGAGTCCTACGACAAGCTCGTGCTGTCGCCCGGCGCGCCGTCGATTCGTCCGCCCCTGTCTGGCATCGACCTCCCGGGAATCTTCGAGGTGCGGACCGTGCCCGACACGCGGGCCATCCGCGAGTGGATCGAACGAGGATCCTTGTTCCTCTCCGGAATGCACAAGTATTCCGGCTTCCAGACGGTGAGGCCCAAGACCCAGGCGGTGGTCATCGGGGGCGGGTTCATCGGCCTCGAGACGGCGGAGAACCTCGTGCATCGTGGGTTCGACGTGACCCTCGTCGAGATGGGCGATCAGATTCTTGCTCCACTCGACCAGGAAATGGCGCGCCTCGTCGAGGGCTATGTGGAGCGGCATGGCATCCGCCTGGCGCTCAACGACGGCGTGGCTGAATTCCAGAAGGCTCCCAACGATACGCTGGCTGTCCTCACCAAGTCCGGCAAGTCGTATCCGGCCGACATCGTCATCCTGGCGCTCGGCGTGCGCCCGGACACGGCGCTCGCGAAGTCCGCTGGGCTGGAAATCGGCCAGCGCGGCGGGATCCGCGTGGACGAACACATGCGCACGAGCACCCCGGACATCTTCGCCGTCGGCGACGCCGTCGAAGTCAAGGACTTCGTCACCGGCGAGTGGAGTCTCATCGCGCTCGCCGGGCCGGCGAACCGGCAGGGGCGCATCGCGGCCGATGTCATCGCCGGGCGCGACTCCTGCTTTCGCGGTACCCAGGGCACCTCGATCATTGGACTCTTCGGCGCGGCGGCGGCCTGGACCGGCGCCAGCGAAAAGACGCTCAGCCGGATCGGCGACAAAGATTTCGAGAAGATCTACCTCTACCCGAATTCACACGCCGGGTACTACCCTGGTGCCAAGCCGATCGCGATGAAAGTCCTCTTCCGGAAATCCGACGGATGCCTCCTCGGCGCGCAGG
>JBAVOG010000528.1:0-5379 GCA_049691875.1 Burkholderiales bacterium
TCACAAGAGAGGGTCTGCGATCCGATCGAGAATGACACGCACGCCCCACTTGCCGCCCCGATGGCAGCACGGGTGAAGCGACGCAAAGGGGGTGCGGGTCAGGCTGAAGCAGAGACGCTCCGGGACCGTAATACGCCCCGGCGCCGCCATCTCGCGATCAGAATTTTCGCGCGTACTGCAGGCCGAACGACCACTCGTACATCTTGATCTCTTCCTGCATCGTCGCGCCGGGGATGAAGCTGTTGAACAGGCTCGGCCCCGTGACGCTGTTGTCGAATGCGTACATGAACGCGCCGGTGACCTCATTCTGCTTGTCGGTCCATGTCGCCCCGAGCGTCACATGGTTCTGCACGACGCCGGGCGCGAGGATGTTGAACGTCACGTCCTGCGGCTGGATCGGGTTCTGCGTGTAGTTGTATCCGGCGCGCACCGTCCACTGCTGGCTTACGGCGTACTGCGCGCCGAGCTTGAACACGTTGACGCTCTGCCAGCCGAAACCCGCGCCGTTCGAGCCACCGAGGCAGGTAGACGCGTTCGTCCCGAAGGGCGGACAGTTGAGGATCACGCTGCTCTGATTGTGGACCGACGGGACGTCGCTGTAGTTGATGCGCATGTAGTCCAGCGCGACCAGCCAGTCCTGCGTGGGCCGGAAAGCGACGCCGAGGCTCCAGTTGGATGGGATATCGAAACCACCGGACTCCGCAAAGAGGCCGCTGTACTTGTCCAAGTTCCCCATGCTGATCTTCGACGAGTACGACGCACCGACCTGGATCTGCTTCGTGAGATTGCCGTAGTAGCCCACGCGCACGCCCCATCCGCTCGAGCTGTCGTAGCCGTTGTTCGTCAAGCTGGGGTTGGAGCCGGTCGCGGGATTGAACGTGGCAGAGAGCCCGGCGAATGCCTGCAAGCCCTCCGCCTTGAATCGCTGGTAGGCGAACAGCGGCGCGATGCCGATCGAATGCCCTTCCAGGAACTTCCACGCCAGCGTCGGCGCGATGATGAGTTGCGAGAGATCGACACCGAGATTACCGTTCCCGCAGAGCAGGTTGTAGCTGGGCTGCGCCGGGGCAAGCCCGCCGGTCTGGAAGAAGTTGCAAGTCCCCGTCCCGGAAGGCGTATTGATCTGCCCGCTCGGGTAGTTCGTGTTCATGCCGCCGTTGCCATAGACCGTAAGGCCGATCGCAAGGTCCGGGCGCACCATGTAGTTGAGCCCGAACTCGGGGATGAAGAAGTTCGTGCTGCCGCTGTCGGCCGACCCGTTCAGATTCGCGCCGGCGGGACTTCCCGCGCGTTCAGCGCTGCGGTGGGGGCTGAACCAGTCCACACCGATCGCGAATTGATTTCCGGCGAACGCCATCGTCGCCGGATTGTTCGCTCCGCCGAAGGCGTCCTGCGCGACCGCGGTCGACGCGCCGCCCATCCCCTTCGCCTTCATGCCGTAGCCGTGCGAGAAATAGCCGTCGGTCGCGAGCGCCGCAGCCGGCAACGCAATCCCCATGACGGCCAGCGCCGCCGCAACACCCTTGAGCTTCATTCTCCCTCCCCGCTTTGCCGAACAAAGGACCGAAAACGGACCGCACAACGATCCGGGCTACGAGCGATGCACGGTCCCCTGGCGGAACCTGTCCGGCGCCTGTACCGGCGCTCGGACCAATAAAAAAAAGCGGCTCAGATAAAGAGACTGACGTCGGCCTTCTGCGCCATCGGCAGGAAGGATGCGGCGCCGCAATACTCCTCCACTTCGGGAAGGAAATCGTCGTGCGTGAAGCCGAAAAGATCCACTGTCATCTGGCAGCCGATCAGCTTCACGCCCGCTTCTATCGTGAGCGCACGCAGCTCCGCTATTTCCGCCACGCCGTTGTTCTTGATGGTCTGCTGCATGAGCGAGGTAGCGACGTTCTCGAACCCGGGAATGACCGCCTGGACGGCGTTCGGAATGTTCCAGTTGATCTTCTTGAACCAGTCCGGGCCGAACGGCATCTTCATCGGCATCGCGGGGTTCCCGAGACCACTGACCTTGAGGTCGGAGATATCCTTCTTGAGCAGATTGAGCCCATAGAAGGTGAAGAAGATCGAGACGTCCCAGCCGAGTGCCGCGGCGGTCGAGGACAGGATGAAGGGCGGATAGGCCCAGTCGAGCGTCCCCTTGGTCGCGATCAGGCACATCGAAGGAGTCCGGTTCGCGTCACGCTCGGCAAGCTTCTCCTCCAGCTTCTGTGGAAGGATCTCGTCCAGCCGCTGCCTGATCAGATCGTCGATCAGGTTGACGTCAGGTGTTGCGCCCATTCCTGCACCCTCCTTCATTGCCGCGCGATCCTCCGCACGGTCTATTAGTAAATCTGAGTATGCTGATTTAAAAAGCGTTTGACTACTGACCGCAGACGGGATTTCCTAAAGAATTTCCTTATGCGATCAATGGCTGCGTTTAGTCGCGTTCGTCGATCAGCCCGGCGCGAACGTCTTCGCCAGCCATTTGCCGTTGCACTGCAGCAACGTCTTCGCCGGCGAGCGCAAAGGGAAACGACAGGATGTCGGTGGGGGGCGAATCACCGAATGGCCGGTTGCACGCCGAAACCTCGTTATCCTGCTTGCCCGGGCAACCCGACGTCCTGAACGGCTTGCCGGAGGCGATGATGCCGGTCAGATCATCTTCCGGAATGCCGAATTCGATGACCCTGCCAGTGTCGTCGAAGCGCATGTCCGCGACGCGCGCGTTGCAGTAATCGATGAGGAATCGGCCGAGCTGGACGCGCCGCCACTGGCCGCGATCCACCGCGGGCCAGTCCTCCATCATCGAGCCGCGCTCCGGGTAGAACGCGAACATGTGGTTATGGCCGCCGAGGTCCTTGATGCTCTGGCAGACCGAGAGAATCTCCTGCTCGGTCTCGCCCATGCCCGCGATGAGATGCGCGCCGAATCGCTCGGGCCCGAAAATGTCGGCGGCCCATTCGATTGCCTGCCAGTAGCCATCCCACGTGTGGGGGCTGTCCACGCCGCGTCCCCGCGTGCGGTCGAAAATCTCCGGCGTGACCGCATCGAGCGCGACGGTGAAGATCTCCGCGCCCATGTCGTGCAGGCGCGCGAGATCGGCCCGCTCGAGCGTGGTGGGATTCGACAGTATCGATACGGGAACCTGTGGCACTTCGCGCACCCAGCGCTCGAGCAGCACGAACGTGTCCGCGTTGGAGTTCGGATGCGTGATCATCGAGATGCACATGCGCTCGAACGCACCCTTGTCCCCGCCCGCCTTGACGCGCTCGATCACCTCGTCGTAGCGCGCCGTGGGCCAGTCGACGCGGATGAAGTTCCGGTCCGCGTAGTCGCGCGCCTCCTCGCGATGGCGGGCCAGTCCGCAATACGCGCAGTTCGCGCGGCACCCTTCGGGATAGGTGACGAGCAGGTTGAGGCAGTTCGTGCACGAAGTGCGATGCATCCTGCCGGGCACGAGACCGAGCGTGATCGCCGCAGCCGTGCTCATCTGGACATACTCCGGCGAGCGCATCTTCGGTGTGCGCACGTGGTAGTCCGGGCGATAGAACCGGACCGGCTGACTATCGTTCAGTACTGAACTCATTCCACCTCCTGGACCGACTGCACCCGTTACTTCCCCGCCCGGTCCGCTTCCTCGCGGCGCTGATCGGCCGACTTCTGCAGCGTCTGCTCGACGCCTTTCGCCCGCTCCATGGACTGGCGCTGTCCCTTGAGCAGGTCCGGCGGCGGCTCCTTCGGCCCGCTGTCGCACGCGGAGACCGCGAATGCGAAGGCAAACGTCAGCGTCAATCGCAGCAATGCTCTCGAGCCGTCAACCATGCGCTCACCCTCCTCGCTTGCCGTTCAGAACTAGAACTCCAGGCTGTCCTTGATCGCGGCGATTCCCGCCGCGGCGCAGGCCTCGTCCGCTTCGCCGCCCGGCGCTCCCGAAACGCCGATCGCGCCGAAGAGTGAACCGGCGCCTTCGATCATCAGACCGCCGCCGATCGCGACCACTCCGGGGCGCTGACGCACGCCGCTCTGCGCCTTGCCTGCTTGGGTGACGTTCGCGAGATCGCCGGTGTTGGTGCGGAAGCTCACGGCAGTCCACGCCTTCCCGCGCGCGGTCGCAGGCGTGTGCGGCCCGGCGAATCGATCACGCAGCATCACCTGGGGCACGCCCATCCGGTCCACCACCGCGACGGCCACCTGGTAGCCGTCATCGCGACATTTCTTGAGTGCCGTCTGGGCCGCCTTGAGCGCGGTTTCAAGCGTAAGCAGCTTGATAGTGTAGGTGGCATCCTGCGCCGATACGGGCGCGGTCGCGAGAATCGAAACTGCAATCACCGATGCCAGGGCCAGTATTCGCATGATTCACTCCTGGTTGTCTCAGGCTGCCAGCGCAGATGCTTCGTCATCCCGAAAATACTCCGGAAACGCGATCCAGCCACGGCGGTGAAGCCGGTCCGAACGCGCTTCAGTGCTCTTCCAGCGGCTCACCAGCCAGCGGCGCCGCGCCACGGCACGCGCGAGGCTGGTCGCGAACTGATCGCGAACCTCCTCGTCGTATGCTCGCCACGCCTCCGGGTCGCCTGCGCAATAACGCGCCGCAGATTCACCCGCGATTTCACCCGATATGACCGCCGCTGCGATACCGGCTCCGGTGATCGGGTGCGTCAATCCGGCTGCGTCGCCGACGAACGCGACATTGCGCTCGGCGAGGCGCGAACGCATCCCGCCGACCGGGATCGGACCACCCGTACGCGCCAGGATATCCGGATCGACACGGCCCTCGGCCACGAGCGTCGCATGCAACCGGTCGAGCGGCCGCTTGAGGTCACGTGTCAGCCGGGGGTCCATGCCGAGGCCGAGGTTGGCGGTCGCCCCCTTGGGAAACAGCCAGGCATAGCCGCCGGGATACTCCGGCGCGAGCCAGATCTCGGTCTCGCTGCGAGGCTTGCGGAGCGAAACGGTGTATTGACGTGTCTCCACGGTCTCCAGCCTGGGCAGACCGAGTGCGGCGGCCACCCTCGAGCGCGGTCCGTCCGCGGCGATGAGCACCCGGTAACACAGTGCAAACTCACCGCCCGCGTCCCGCAAGGTGGCGACATCCGTTCCGGGGTCGATGCCAGCCAATGTGGTGCCGCGGCACAGTGTGGCGCCCGCAGCTTGCGCGTCGTCGGCGAGCGCACGATCGAAACGCGCGCGGTCGATCATCAATCCGGGGAAGTCGGTCCGATGGAGGGTGCCGGACGGCAGTGCGCTCGTCATTCCGAGTATGCGCTGGACCAGCACGCCTGCATCCCGTGCGTACCGCCCCAGAGGCAGCGGGATGAATTCCGCGCATTGCACGGGAATACCGATTTCCGCGCGTCGATCGATCGCCACCACGGCCAGACCCGCGCGTGC
>JBAVOG010000529.1:0-3841 GCA_049691875.1 Burkholderiales bacterium
AATGCATCTGGAAGTGGAGGAGTCGCTCGGCGGAGATAATATGGAAGCGTGTCTGGCCAAATCCATACGCCGTCAGTTCGAAGTGAAGACGATCCTGCGATCTCTTTTCGATTGATCACGCTGCGCCCAAGTGCCACTTCTGTTTACCCAAGCACTATCAGAAGATCCGTGTACGACGACATCATAGTAACCCTTCTCGGGCTTTACCCATTGTTGCGCCAAAAGGACGTCTTTATCCGATCCTAGCTTTGTTCCCAAGCTAATGCTTTGGCATCGCCCCGGGCTGGCAAACGCCTCCCGCCGCGCGTTGCGCGCGGAGCGGTCACCACCAGGATGGGAACAGGCGTTTTCTAGGAGTTCTGCGGAACGATGCTCCGGCTCGCCGTGGTCTGCAAACGACGGACTGGCTTTCCCGCGAGCGTCCGCCCCGCATTCCGCCACGCCTGGGCTCCGAAAGACTCCCCCACGGGCAAAATCGACCTCCGAAAGTTTTGCCTGGCGGTAAAATTCATCGTAAGCTTCCCGGATGGCTTCGGGCCGCCACACCCGTTATCTCGCCGCCGCGGTGCGGCGCGACCTCGCGCGCAAGATGGCGTTCGTCGCCGGCCCGCGCCAGGTCGGGAAGACCACGCTGGCGTTGGCGCTCCCCGGAGCGCGTGCAGGGTATCTCAACTGGGACGCGGCGGAGCACCGGGAGCGCATCCTGCGGGGCGAACTGCCGCCGGGAAAGCTGTGGATCTTCGACGAGATCCACAAGTACCGGCGCTGGCGCAACTACCTGAAAGGCCTGTACGACACCCGTCCTGGCGGGCAGAAGATCCTGGTGACGGGCAGCGGTCGGCTGGATCTCTATCGATTCGGCGGCGATTCGCTGCAGGGCCGCTATCATCTCCTGCGTCTACATCCCTTCTCGGCGGCGGAACTCGGCGCATCACGCCCGGCCGAGTTGCACGATCTGCTGCGGCTGGGCGGTTTCCCGGAGCCGTTCCTTTCGGGCAGCGAAACCGAGGCGCGACGCTGGTCCCGCGAATATCGCACGCGGTTGATACGCGAAGAGGTGACGGCGTTGGAGCGCATCCAGGACCTCGGGCACCTCGAGCTCCTTATGCTTCGCCTGCCCGAGCTCGTCGGATCGCCGCTCTCCTTGAACGCCCTGCGCGAGGACTTGCAGGTGAGTCACAAGGCGATCGCCGCATGGCTTGCGGCGCTCGAACGCCTGTACGCACTCTTTCGACTGGCGCCGCTCGGCGCGCCTCGCATACGCGCCGTCAAGAAGCAGCAGAAGCACTACCACTTCGACTGGACGGCGGTGCCGGCCGACGCCGCGCGCTTCGAGAATCTGGTCGCGGTACATCTCCTCAAGTGGGTGCACTTCGAGCAGGACAATCATGGGCGCGATCTCGAGCTACGATATTTCCGCGACCTCGAGGGGCGCGAGGTGGATTTCGTGGTCACCGAGGGTCGCACCCCGAGGCTGCTCGTGGAATGCAAGTGGAGCGATGCCGAACCGGACCGGGGATTGCGTTACCTCAAGGCGCGCTTTCCCGCGGCGGCAGCATGGCAACTCTCGGCCGCAGGAACCAAGGATTATCAGACGCCGGAGGGCATCCGGATCGCCCCGGCGCTCGCGCTGTTGAAGACGCTCATCTGAGCCGGGCGGATGTCGGCCTGCACCGTCCCGCGCACCGTCGCGAGCGTCCACTCGCGGATCTTGTCCAGCTCGTCCTCGGTGGGCGCGCTTGTTGTCGGCCTTGAACTTGTCGACCTGCTGGTCGATCGCGGTGTTGAAGAACATCGCGAGGAGCGTCGGCGCCGGACCGTTGATGGTCATCGACACGCTGGTGTTCGGCGCGCAGAGGTCGAAGCCCGAGTAGAGCACCTTCACGTCGTCGAACCGGTTCATCCCCGCGCCCGCGTCTCCCGCGGCAGATCCCGCCACTGTGGAGTCGATGGACGCGGGTGAAACAAGCCCAACTGATCGGCCGAGCGAAGAGTTCTCGCGTGTCGCACAGGCACCTCCCGGTTCGGATATGGCAAGGTGCCCGGCTTGTAACACGGCGTGCCCGTCTGGCCGGGAGGCGCGCTCGATCAGATCGCGAAGCTCGTGCAGCGAGCGCACTCGTGCCCGCGCCCAGGCTGTTGTTGAGGACGACGCCCGGTGCCTCGACATCGAACGTGGAGTACTTGTTGTGCGAGGTGCCCGCGGCAGAGGGGGCGACGATGTTGACGACCGAGGCGCCCGTCGGGGCTGTGGTCACACTCGGTCGGAAGCCGATCGGTGCCGTGGGGTCTGCGATCGGCCTGCCAGCGCGCCGGTCTGCGAGACTACGAACGCCACGAGCGTCACCGCGCTCACCGCGCGGCGGAAGAGCGCTCTGCGTGCCCGCCTCCTCGACAGCATCACAGCCTCCCCAGGCTTCCTGCTCGCCGTCTGCAATACTTCGGGTTCAGCCGGTCGAACCGCTCCGCCTATCGCCGATCAAACCACCGCGCCGAGTGCCGATCAAACCACCCCGCCGCCTTCGGCGACACCCCTCCTTGTAAAGGAGGGGAAGAACCAATCATTCCGCCTGCCGCGGAATGTCCCCCGCCCTTCGGTGCAGCCCCTCGCAGAGGACAAGACTAGCAGCGCCGGGGGCGGCGAGATTGCAAAATTTCGTGTCAGGCCTTGGCGGCGGCCTTCGGGCGGCGAGTGTCCGCGAAAGCGATTGCGACAGCCACGTCTGCTAGGATTGAACGCATGGGGGAATCCCGCCACACGCGAGGCAAGCGCCCGAGCGCCCCGTTCCGCGCGACCGGGAAGCTGCGCATCGGCGACGACTGGAACGCGATCACCATCATCGCCCTCTCGCAGGAGAATCCGCTCAAAGCGGTGGCCGAGTTCGTCGAGAACGCGATCGACGCCGGCGCGCGCAACGTCACCATCACCCGCGGGCGCGAGCGCGGCGAGCACTATCTCATGGTCGCCGATGACGGCGCTGGCGTCCCGAAGGATGCCGAGGGTATGCCGGACTTCCGCTACGTCGCGACTCACATCTGCGACTCGATCAAGCGGCGCCTGAAGGCGAACGGCGCGCAGCGCGTCCAGGGCGAGTTCGGGATCGGGCTGCTCTCGTTCTGGACCGTGGGCGAGGAGCTCGCGATGTCCTCTGCAGGCGCGGATGGGCGCACCTACGAGATGCAGATGCGCAAGGGCGATCCGAGCTACAGCGTTTCGATCCGCCACGCGCTCCTGCAGGAGACCGGCACGCGGCTCAAGGTGCGGCCGCTCCTCCCCGGTGTCCGGCAGCTCTCGGGGGAGAAGATCCAGTGGTATCTCGCCTCGGAGCTGCGCGAGCGCATCCGCGCCTCCGGCGTCAACATCCGCGTGATCGACCGGCAGGCGCGCAAGGAGTTCGGCGTCGTGCCGCGCCAGTTCACCGGCGAGCTCCTCCACCACCTGCCCGTGCCGGCCACGCCGCTCGGCGAGGCGTATCTCGAGCTTTACCTGAGCTCCCCCGACCCGGCAAACGCGATCGGCCTCTACCGCTCCGGCACCCGCATCCTCGGCGCGCTCACCGAGCTCGCGGCGTTCCAACGGCCGCCGTGGACTTCGGGCTATCTGCAGGGCATCGTCGATGCGCCCTTCCTCAACCTCACGCCGGCGACGCGCACCGGTGTCATTCACGACGCGGCGCTCGAAGCGCTCATCGCCGCACTGGAGCCGGTCGAGGCGCGCCTCGTCGCCTTCATCGAGGAGCAGAAGCGCGCCGAGGAGGAGCGCTCGAGCCGCGATACGCTGCGCACGATCCAGCGCGCGTTCCGCGAGGCGATGATCTCGCTGCCGAACGACGAGTACGAC
>JBAVOG010000530.1:0-1645 GCA_049691875.1 Burkholderiales bacterium
GTTCACCTCAGTCTGATTTTCCCAATTCACATCTGACCTCCTCCCATCCGAGGGCGTAGCATCCCCCGATGATCACGCTCGATGACATCCGCGACGCTGCCGCGGCGATCCGCGGGCAGGTGCTCGCGACGGCGTGCGACGAGTCGCGCACGCTGTCCGCGCTGACCGGCGCGCAGGTCTTCCTGAAGTTCGAGAATCTCCAGTTCACCGCGTCGTTCAAGGAGCGGGGCGCGCTCGCGAAGCTGTTGTCGCTGGACGAAGCCGAGCGCGCAAGAGGGGTGATCGCAGTATCGGCCGGGAATCACGCCCAGGGAGTCGCGTACCATGCCCGGCGCCTCGGCATCCCCGCGGTGATCGTGATGCCGCGCTTCACGCCGGGGGTCAAGGTCGAGCACACCGCGTGGCACGGGCCCGAGATCATCCTTCACGGAGAGAGCTTCGATGCCGCGCGCGAGCACGGCGAGGCCATTGCGCAGGAGCGTGGGCTCGTGCTGGTGCATCCGTACGACGATCCGCGAGTCATCGCTGGCCAGGGGACGGTGGGGCTGGAAATGCTGAGTGCGGTGCCGGCGCTTGACGTGATCTTTGTGCCGGTCGGCGGAGGAGGCCTGGTCTCAGGTATCGCCATTGCCGCACGTGAGATGAAGCCGGACATCGAGATCATCGGCGTGCAGTCCGACCGGTACCCCTCGCTGTACAACGTGGTCAAGAAATCAGACCTGCCATTCGGACCGAGCACCATCGCCGACGGGATCGCGGTGAAGCATGCGGGCCGGCTCACGCGCGAAATCGTCACGCGCCTGGTGGCCGACATCCTGCTCGTGGCGGAACGGGACATCGAGGAAGCCGTGCTCGCACTGCTCGAAGTCGAGAAGACCGTGGTCGAGGGTGCCGGTGCCGTCGGTTTCGCCGCGCTCCTGCGCAACCGGGAGCGCTTCGCGGGTAAGCGGGTCGGGGTGGTGCTATCGGGCGGCAACATCGACCCGCTCGCGCTGACCGAGATCGTCGAGCGCGGACTGGTTCGCAGCAGGCGGCTCGCGCGCGTGCGCGTGGGTCTGCGCGACGTGCCGGGCTCGCTTGCGGCGGTCACGTCGATCATCGCGGCGGCCAATGCGAACATCGTCGAGGTGCACCACCAGCGCGCGTTCACCCGGCTTTCGGCGCAGAACGCCGACGTGGAGCTCGTGATCCAGACGCGCGGACCCGCCCATCTGCAGGAGACGCTGGACGCGCTCGCGCGCGGCGGCTATTCCGCGCAAATCGACCCGGACTGACGCACGTCGCGTTTTGCCCATTCCGGACGGCCGGTTACGCGCGCATTCTCGAGCGCGTCTCAGCTATCGTCACGAATGTGTACCGGTTTCGAGCGCAAAGCTGTAACAGCCGTGCGCGACGCTCGCGCCGTTGCCTTGCAACGCACGCGGAGGTTCACATGACGCTGGACGACGTGTACGGGTCAGAGCACGACCGGTTTCCCCTCGAGCAGGAACGGGCGCCCGTGGTGCGCGCGCTCGATTGGAGCGATATGATTGAATGGTACGGCATCGCAAACGGAGCGCGACGGCCTGCAGGTCCGCAAGCCGCCACGTTGCCTGACGCCGCGGCGGCGCGATCGCCGGTCGCGGTGCTGCTGCAGGCCCCACGC
>JBAVOG010000531.1:0-3402 GCA_049691875.1 Burkholderiales bacterium
GGGCGATGGAGACGGGCTACCAGCGCGGCAAGATCCAGGAGGAGTCGCTCCACTACGAGCACAAGAAGCACGACGGCTCCTACCCGATCATCGGGGTGAACACGTTCCGCAACCCGCACGGCGAGGCGGTGCCCGAGCACCTCGAGCTCATCCGCTCGTCGGACGAGGAGAAGCAGTCGCAGTTGAAGCGGCTGCGGGATTTCCAGAAGCGGCATGCCAAGGAATCGGCGGCGATGCTCGCGCGGCTGCAAGACGCGGTGATCCGGAACGAGAACGTCTTCGCGGTGCTGATGGACGCGGTGCGGGTGTGCTCGCTCGGGCAGATCACCCACACCTTGTTCGAGGTCGGCGGGCAGTACTGGCGCTCGATGTGAGCTGCGGGGATTCACGGGCAGTACCGCCGAAGCATGTAACGGGACGCGAGGGCATCTCCTCCTCAACGCCACGGTTGCGAAGATCGTTGACGACCTTCATCCAGAACTTCGCCCCCTCGGTCTGCTCGATCCACAGCCCGAGCACGTCGCGCTGACCGTCGCGATCCACCCCGAGGGCCAGGTACACCGCTTTGTTGCGCACCACCCCCTCGTCGCGGATCTTCACCCGCAAGGCATCGAAGAACACCACCGGGTACATCGCATCGAGCGGCCGCGCCTGCCACTCGTTCACCTCGCCGATCACCGCGTCGGTGACCTCGCTGATCAGCGAGGGCGACACCTCCACCGCATACATCTCGGTCAAGTGCGCCTGCGTTAACCCGCCGTCGCCGTTCATGTCTTTGCGGAATTCCCAAAGGCGCATAGGGAACTCTTCGTGCAGACTGCCGGCCATGCTGCCCCTCCCTGTCTTCTAAGGAGCAGTCTAACTGTTTCCGTAATCCCCGAACCCGCCACCTTCGCACTTCTGGGGGTCGCCCTTGCCGGTCTAGGCTTCTCGCGCCGTCGCATGATGCACTGAGTAGAACACCCTCCACAAGAAAGCCCGCCGTGAGCGGGCTTTCTTGTTTTTTGGGCTATGGTGAGATGAGAATCCGGTGCCGCCGTGGGTCAGCTAAGCGATCTACAAATTCACCAGCGCGTCGGACACCTGGCGCTAACCTTGCCGGCCGGCGTCTCGCGCCAGCGCTTGTCTTTCCAGGCAAACGTCGCGAGCCCGGGCCGCACGTAATCGTAAGGATCATCGAAACCTCTGACGTCTGCGCGGTCCGCGACCGGAATTCCGAAGATCTCGAACTGCCGCTCCAAAGCTTGATGGTAATATGGCGACGCTCCAATATTGAAATTGTCGGCGTGGCCACCGTAGAAGATCTTCGGCTTGATCAGCTCGATGTACATGGCGATGTCACGTACTCCGTTGATCGTCTCACCAGTGCTTACGAGTGAGCCGATTTCCACATCAGCCTTGGGTAGCGATTCGAGCATCGGAATGAGCTGCGGCTGGAAGTCTTTGATCGGCCCATTCGTGTCATGCCAGATAAAACTAAAATTGCCAACCGTGAACTGGTAGAACATGCTCACTGAGCCACCCGCGCCAGAGACTGTCCGAGTGTTAAGTGTAGGCGGGGGTTGCGGCGGATAGAGCTCATTGACGCGGGGATCACGAACAGGGTTGATGGGATTTGGAGGGTAGTCTGGATCCAGTGGCGCGGGACCGGAATGCAGGTGCTTGAACGACGTAATGCATACATCCGGCCACAGGAGATCGATGTTTGTAACCTCAGCGCCGGGGGTGGAGCCTGCCGTAACGAGCGACGTGCATTTGACGGTGGCGCCCGCTCCAAAAATCCGAATGGCATCACCGGCCATCGCGTCGCAGTGCTCGGCGGCACCGAAAATCTCCGCTCCGGTCTTCACAGCGATGTAGGCGGCATTGTCGGCGTGATCGCCGTGACCGTGACCGATAAATATGGCCTCGGGCTTTAGATCCACCAACTCTTGTACAGTGGTAGGCACGTACGCCGGCACGTCCGCCAGCCGGTAGATGTACGAGTCAAGCAGAACTACATGCCCCTTGGCAGCCACCGCGTATGAGGACACGCTGAACCAGGTGATGATGACCTTTTCATCGTCCACCTTACCGGTCTTCTGATCGACGTTGCTCGCCCCGAAGAAATGGGTGCGCGCTGCGACCCGTGCCGATACATCACCGTTGTCGTGCTTCTTGTCGTCGTGCTTCTTGTCGTCGTCTTTCGCAATTGCGGAATATGGCAGGGATGCGACTAAAAGCATTGCCCCGGCCCAAGCTAACTTGGACATCTTCATTGTCTCGCCTCCTTGTTGTTGACAACATAACGCCGCACAACGCGTCGGTGAACGCCGCGAAACCGCATTAGCCGGATCACGTCGATCCCTCGTGTGCCGTCTAAAGGGATGAGGCCTTTATCCATACTCCATACCACGAGCAGTCCACACAATATGTCTAATGGACTAGTCCCATTAAATGCCTTGACGATCGCGGCTATTTACTGGGAGTTGCTGGCCACGCGTTCAGGCATGAACACCGCCGGCGCTCGCGTCCGCGAGGATCGCGCGCCAAGGAGAGGATATCCTGCGCGCAATTCAGAATTTATTGGATCGTCGCGCCGTTCATTACCTCCGCGAGTAGATCAAGGATCGCGTCGCGGTCCTCGTTCTTGCCGGTGCCTAGCCAAGAGCGGTGCGGTTCCATCTGTTGCATAGAATGCGCGAACGCCGCGAGCGATGTGCAAATCATCGTTTGCCCCGGTTCCCGCTGCTTGCCGTCCGGTTCGACAAAAGCGATAACCTCGTCGTCTTTGACAGACTCGCGAATATCCTCCGGCGCCTTTGCCTCGCACCACGCTTCGGCTATGTAAGCACGGACCGCGCACTCGCCTCTGCGTGCAAACTCTATCCAGTCGCCGCTCATTGCCACCGCTCGCGTGTGATGTGGCTCGTTCCCATTCGGCTCTTCGCATTTCCGCAAATCCGCGCGGCATGACACGCGATGTAGACATTACCGTGAGGCGCGTCGCGTGAACTACGTCACAGATGCTCCCCCTAGGCATCGGGTGCGTTACGTCGGCGGGTACGCGAAGCGCGCGCGCAGCGAACGCGCCAAGGCGCTCAAGCCGCAACACCCGGCGACCAAGCCCGCAGCAAGCGTCGAATGGGTGAGCAAGCGAGTCTGCCGCGCGCGCCAGGGCCGCCTGGGCGCGGCTCATCGGCAAGGTGTACGAAGCCCTTCCGCTGGAAGGTCCGAAGTGCAAGGGGCCGATGCGAATCATCGCCCTGATCGACGACCCGCGCGTCCTCCGGCGCATTGTCGAGCATCCGGGGCGGTGGGCGCCCGAGACGAGCGCGCCGGGGCCGCCAGCAGGTGCTTGCGACTGGCCAGTGAACGCGCTCATCCCCTTGACCTATCACCCGGTGCCCGACATCGCGTAGC
>JBAVOG010000532.1:0-2946 GCA_049691875.1 Burkholderiales bacterium
GGCTCGGCAGGGCTTGCGAAACGGAATTGATGCTCGCGTTGGGCGCGTTGGTGAAGTTCTGGGCGCCGATGACGCTGGTGGTAGAGCGGTTAAGCCCTCCTAGGCTCTGCCACTGAATGCCAAACTCCGCGGTCTTGTCCGCCCTGACTTCGACAATCAAAGTCTCGACGAAGACTTGCGCGCGGCGCGTGTCGAGCTTGTCGATCACTGCGCGGAGCGCGTTGTATACCGCGTCCGGTGCCACAATGATGACCGAGTTCTGCTCCGGGTAAGCCTGGATGGTGACGCCTCCGGGGCTCGTCCCGGTGGTGATCGGCGGCAGGGTCCCCAGAGGGCCGACCGCCGCCGGCGAGCCCATGATGCCCTGCCCCGTGGGAGAAGCGCCCTGCGCCTGCGCACCCAGCGTCTGCCCGAACTGGCCGCCGGCAGGCGCGGGTGGCGCAGCGGCGGCCTGGCCGGGCAGCCCCGACAGCATAGCGCGCAAGGATTCGGCCAAGCGGGTTGCATCGGCGTTGCGGAGAAAGACCACGTGAATATTGCCGAGCTGGCTCGTGGGTGAGTCGAGTGTCGCCACGAGCGAGCGGATTCGCGCGGCAAGATTTGGGTTGTCGGCGCGTACGAGGATCGAGTTCGTCCGTGCGTCGATCGCAAGCGCGAGGCGCGGCGTGGCGCCCTGTGTACCCGCTGCCGTCACCGCGTCCGGGACCAGGCGCTGAACCACCTGCATGAAATCGGTCGCGGAGGCGTGTTTCAACGGAATTGCGACGATCTCGCCTCCGGTAGGACGATCGATCTCGGCGATGATGCGCCGGATCCGTGCCATGTTCTCCGCGTAGTCGGTTACGATCAGCGCGTTTGCGGAGGGCGCCGCGTTTATCACGTTGTTCGGCGAGATCAGCGGCCTTAGCAGTGGGACCACCTGCTGCGCGCGCTCGTTCTCGAGCATGAACACTTCGGTGACGACTTGGTCGCCCTCGGGCCGGCCGCGCCGTCCGCCGAAGAACTTGGCATCGCCTTCTGGCACGATGCTCCACACGCCAAGGTTGTCGCTGATCGCGGTAAACCCCTGCGCGCGGAGCGCGGAGAGCAAGATGCCCCACACTAGCCTCCGTGGAACCGGACTCGGAGAGACGATCGTCACCGTGCCCGTAACACGCGGGTCGATCAGGATATTCCGGCCGGTGATCTCGGCGACAGCCTTGATCACCGCCTGCAGGTCGGCGTTTGCGAAGTTGAGAGTGACCGTTTCCTCGGCGCCCGCGGGCGCGGATGCCGGAGCCTGGCCGAGGGCATTCGTGCCGCATGCTGTCGCGATCAGCATGGCAGCCGCGGTACGCAGCGCGAAGTAACGAAAGATTTTCACCGGATGCAGAAATCGTGCCATCGCTATGCAGTATGAGCCACTTTCGAATCTAGCCCGGCAATTGCGCTCGGCCCGACGTGAACAATGCAGCAGTATCGTTCAGGCGCCCGTCAATGCGCGCCGTTAGGTAAGTCGTCTTCCCCGCGCCGTTGGACATTCCCAACGATTTCGGCACGGGCTGTGTTCCGGGTACAGGAGCCTCCGGCTCGCGCTCGTGGGGGGTGGGCTCGACTTCGGGTGTCGGACGGGACTCTGGCTGTTTCCCCGCTGGCGAGTGCTCTGCAGGAACTGCGGTAGCTTCCTGGCCGGGTGAGCGGCGCGCATTCGATGCAGTTGCCTTCGCAGCTGCGCGCGATTCGCCGGAGCGCAGCGCCTCCAACTCGACTCGTTCCTCCACACCGTTGCGACTGATAACGACGTGCGTGGGATATACGCCCTTCAACACTACTCCAGGGCTCAACTCCGTTTGTAGCTGCACCAGCTCGTCCCGCTCTCCGCCCGTGTTCACGATGGCCACCATCGGGCCGCTGCCACCGGCAATGACGCCCTTCAGCTTGATTGCGTAAGTGGAGGCACGCACGACCGTCTGAGCATCGGATGGAGACATTTCGCCGAAAAGCGGCACACCCGCTGCCCGGTTGACGGCCCTTTCGAGATCGATCTTCTCTCTCGAGACGGGCGTGAACGTCGGCGCCTGGGGCGCGAGCGCCTCGCGTATCCACTGACTTGCGAGCCAGGCGGTCCAGGCAAAGATGAGCGACCATAAAGCCGTCTTCGCCACGCGAGGCGTCAGCCAAATCGGGACGTGCCACGCCTCCATTCGGGCAACCGGACTCGTCTCGGCGCTCGTGCTCATCGCAGCGGAGTCTCTGGATAGTTGGTCGCGCGGCTCACGGCCCCTCCGCTCCCTTGAAGACCAGGGATTCCACGATGACGATGCCCGGCTTCGGGCTGGGGCGGAGCTGGACCGATTCGACGGCAAGACCAGCACTTCGTGCGAGCTCTCCGATCCAGCGCACGAGCGCTTCGTAGGGCACCGGCTCGAGCGCCACTTGGAGCCGTCCGCCCGACACTTCGGTGATCGATGTGATGTTCGCTCGTACACCGATCTGCTCGGCGGCGGCCTCCACTGCGGTGGCCCCGCCCACGCTTGGGGGTTGACCACGCGCCGACGCACGCAGGCGGCTCGCCTCTGCTGCGTCGGATGCGAACTGGGCGGCTTGCGCTCGCAGTTGGGGTAGTGATTCGCGCAGCCGCGCGCGCTCTGCGCGCACGGGCTCCCATACGAAGCTGTAGAGTAGCAACGCAGCGATTACGCCCGCGGCGACCGTCAAGGCGAATCTCTCTCGAGGAGTTCGTGCAAGCCACATCGTACGCGCGGAGTCCATACGTCAAGCCCCCGCCCCAACGCGAAGTACCGCGGTGTTGCCGGTCTTTCCGCTTCCCAGGCGTTCAACCTTCACGCGGTATCCCGGGACGATGAGCTGCTTCTCGAGCAATTCGCGCCCTCCTCGGGCCGACAGTGTGACTTCCAGCTCGAGATCGCCGCGTTCGTAGCGCACGCGCTCGACATGGACACCAGC
>JBAVOG010000533.1:0-2796 GCA_049691875.1 Burkholderiales bacterium
ACGTTGAAAGAGTTCGTGAAGCGGCGCCCGGGGCGCTCGTCCCCCCTCCCTGACGCAGTTCCCCGGGCGCCTGTCTTCGCAGTGCTGACTTTGGTGCGCAAAGGGAAGCGAATCGTGCACCACCTGATCGGATTGCTGGTCCTGCTCGTACCGCTCGCCGCGCAGGCGGCGCCGATGGGCGAGGACGACGCGCGGCATCTGCTCAATCGTGCAGGCTTCGGTGCCTCGCCGCGGGACGTGGCCGAGTACGCGCCCCTCTCGCACTACCAGGCCGTGGAGCGCCTGCTGGGCGGCACGACCACCGTCGCGCAGTCTCCGTCACCCGAATGGCTGAGCGAGCCGATCGTGCCGCCCCGCGAGCTGCGCGCGATGGCTCCGGAAGACCGCAGGAAGTTCGTGGCGCACGAGATCCAGCGCGGGCTCGACCTGCGCGGCTGGTGGATCAACGAGATGATCACCACGCGCTCGCAGCTCACCGAGCGGATGACGCTCTTCTGGCACAACCATTTCGTCTCGAGCCAGCAGAAGGTGCGGTTCGCGCGGCTCATGTACGAGCAGAACGCGCTCCTTCGCCGCAATGCCGTGGGCAACTTCGGCGCTCTGCTCCACGAGGTCGGAAAGAATCCCGCGATGGTCATCTACCTCGACTCGGCGCAGAACCGCAAGGGCAAGCCGAACGAGAACTTCGCGCGCGAGGTGATGGAGCTCTTCACGCTCGGCGAGGGGCACTACACCGAGGACGACATCCGCGAGGCGGCGCGCGCCTTCACCGGCTGGTCGATCGACATCGACACGGGCGAGTTCAAGTTCCGCCGGTTCGCCCACGACGGGGGCACGAAGACGGTGCTCGGCCGCAGCGGCAATTTCGATGGCGACGAGGTGCTCGACATCCTGCTCGCGAAGCCCGAGACGGCCCGGTTCGTCGTCGACAAGATGTGGCGCGAGTTCGTCTCGCCCGAGCCCGACGCGGCCGAGGTCCGGCGCGTCGCCGACGCGTTCTACCGTTCGCACTACGACGTGAAGATCGCACTGCGCGGCCTCTTTCTTTCTCCCGCATTCTGGGCCGAGGTCAACCGCGCCTCGCTCATCAAGTCGCCGGTGGATCTCGTCGTGGGCACCGTGCGGCAGTTCGGTGTCGATTACGGTGATCCAGTGCCGTTCGCCCTGGTGACGGCCCAGCTCGGCCAGAATCTCTTCTCGCCCCCCAACGTGCGCGGCTGGCCGGGCGGCGAACCCTGGATCAACTCGAGCACGCTGCTTGCGCGCAAGACCTTCATCGAGCGGCTCTTCCGCGCCGATGAGCTGCCGGGCATGGCGCGGATCGCCATGCGACGTCAGGCTGCGCAGGACGATCCCCGCGAGGACAAGGGCATCCAGCGGATGAAGCAGGCCACCCGGGAGCGGTTCGTCCGCGCGATGGGCGACATCCGGTTCGATGCAGACCGTTGGTCGCGCGAATTTGCGAGTCCACCGACCACCGTCGAGATGGAGCGCATCGTTCTGGCGCAGGCGCCGGTGAATCCGGTCGCCGCCGACCTGACGCTGCGCGAGCTCCTAAAGCAGCTCGCGCTCGACCCCGCCTATCAGCTCAAGTTACGTGCGAGGACCGGGGCGTGCAGAGCGTGAACGGTTTTTCCCCTCCTTTTCAAGGAGGGGTGCCCGCGAAGCGGGCGGGGTGGTTCAACGGGGGTCAGCCATGCAAAGACGTGATTTTCTCAAGCTGACCGGTGCCGCGAGCGTTGCGTTCCTTTCGCCACGCTTTGCGCTCGCGCAGTCGGCCGCCGGCTACGAGAACCTGCTGGTGCTCGTCGAGCTGAAAGGCGGCAACGACGGCCTCAACACCGTGGTCCCCTACGCGGACCGGACGTACTACTCGCTGCGGCCGCGGCTCGCGATCAAGCGCGAGGAGGTGCTGCAACTCGACGGGCGCACGGGATTGAATCCGGCGCTGGCTGCCCTGATGCCGCTGTGGCAGTCGCGGGAGCTCGCGGTCGTCCAGGGCGTGGGCTACCCGCGGCCGAATCTCTCGCACTTCCGGTCGATCGAGATCTGGGACACCGCCTCGAAGAGCGACCAGTACCTGGCCGATGGCTGGCTCGCGCGCGCGTTCGCCGCGCGCCCGGTGCCGCAGCGCTATGCCGCCGATGGCGTGGTGATCGGCAGCCAGGACCTCGGTCCGCTCACCGGGACGGGCGCGCGCGCGATCGCCCTCAACAACACCGCGCAGTTCGAGCGCCAGGCCCGAATGGCCCACCCCGCACATGCCCGCGGCAACAGCGCGCTCAGCTACGTCATGAAGATCGAGCAGGACGTGGCGCAAGCCGCCGCCGGATTGCAGGGCGATCACGATTTCAGGACAGTCTTCCCGCAGGGACCGTTCGGCAACGCCGTCAAGACCGCGGCGCAGGTGATCGCGAGCCCGGGCGGGGTGGCCGCGGTGCGGCTCACGCTGAACGGCTTCGACATGCACGTGAACCAGCCGAACATTCACGCGAACCTGCTGAAGCAGCTCGCCGAGGGACTCGCTGGGCTCAAGAGCGCGCTCGTGGAGCTCGGTCGCTGGGACCGCACACTCGTGATGACCTATGCGGAATTCGGCCGCCGCCCGCAGGAGAACGGCTCGAACGGCACCGACCACGGCACGGCCAACGCGCACTTCGTCGCCGGCGGCCGGGTACGGGGCGGACTCTACGGTCAGCCGCCGCAGCTCGACCGCCTGGAGAACGGCAATCTCGCGTACGCGATCGATTTTCGCAGCCTTTACGCGACCGCCCTCGAGCGGTGGTGGGGCGTGCC
>JBAVOG010000534.1:0-1805 GCA_049691875.1 Burkholderiales bacterium
AAGAAAAAAGGGGAGACGGTATGAACCAAGCCACAAGCGGCTCTGCAGTGCGGTGGTGGGTGCCCGGTGACTGGAACGGCTTTTTCGGGCTCTTCACCAATGTCGTGTTGAACGTTATCGTGCTGACCGGCCTCTGTCTTTTCGTCGTCAAGTTGCCGGACGATCTCGTCTTCGGGCGGATCCTGCCGGCTCTCGGGATCGCGCTTCCGCTCGGCAACCTGTACTACGCCTGGCTCGCCTACAAGATGGCGACGAGCACGGGACGCGCCGACGTGACGGCGATGCCCTACGGGCCGAGCGTGCCGCACATGTTCATCGTCGTCTTCGTGATCATGCTGCCGGTCTATCTCAAGACCAACGATCCGATTCTCGCCTGGCAGGCGGGGCTCGCGTGGAGCTTCATCATCGGTGTGATCGTGCTCGCCGGGGTCTTTTTCGGACCGTGGATCCGCGCGCACACGCCGCGCGCCGCGATGCTGGGGACGCTCGCAGGCATCTCGATTGCCTTCATCTCCCTTCGGCCCGCGTTCCAGATGTGGGAAGTGCCCTGGATTGCGTTCATCTCGCTCGGCATCGTGCTGATCAGCTGGACCGCGAACGTGCGCCTGCCGGGCGGGCTCCCGGGCGGTCTCGTCGCGGTGATCGTCGGCATGGCGGTCGGGTGGGGCGCGTACCTCTTCGGATGGGGCCCCATGGACGCCGGGAAGGTGAGTGGATCGTTCGCGCAGTTCGGGCTGCACCTGCCGATTCCCGGGAACGAGATATGGACCGGCCTCGCCAACGTCGCGCCGCTCCTCGTCACCGCCATACCGCTCGGCATCTACAACTTCACCGAGGCGATGAACAACGTCGAGAGCGCATCGGCTGCGGGCGACTCCTACGACCTGCGCAAGATCCTCGCGGCCGACGGCATCGGCGCGATCGCCGGCTCCATCCTCGGCAGCCCGTTTCCGCCCGCCGTCTACATCGGCCATCCGGGCTGGAAGGCGGTTGGCGGACGCATCGGTTACTCGCTTGCAACGGGCGTCGTGATCGCGCTGGTCTGCTTCCTCGGGTTGACCGCGCTCCTGCTTGCCGTCGTGCCGCTCGTCGCGATCCTGCCGATCCTGCTGTACATCGGCCTGGTGATCGGCGCGCAAGCGTTCCAGGCGTCGCCGACGAACCACGCGCCCGCAGTCGTGCTGGCCATCATTCCGAACGTCGCGGCGTGGGGGCATCTGCAGGTCGACAGCGCGCTGAATGCGGCCGGCACGTCGGCCGCGCAAGTCGGAATGGACAAGCTCGCCGGCTCTGGCCTCGTGTATCACGGCATGGAGCTGCTCGGTGGCGGTGCAGTACTCGCCGGTCTCGTGCTTGGCGCGATAGCGGCATACATCATCGACCGGCGCCTGAGCGTCGCGGCCTGGTGGTCGTTCGCCGGCGCGGTGCTCGCGTTCTTCGGCTTCATCCACGGCGGTCAGCTCGGCTGGGCCGTGTCGCCCCAGGTGGCGCTCGGGTATGTCTTCCTCGGCGCGATCTGTCTCGCGTTCAGTGGGCAGGGCGTAAAGGGGGACGTGCGAACGCCGTAGGCGGCAGCGCTCGCTTTTTCCCCTCCTCTCTGAGGAGGGGATGGTCTTGCTTTTTCCCCTCCTCGTCGAGGAGGGGTGGACGCGAAGCGGACGGGGTGGTCCACGACCTTGATCGAAGCCCCAACCATCCCCCGCCCTTCGGGCGGATCCCTCCTTGAAAAGGGGGGGATGGTTTTGCTTTTTCCCCTCCTCGTCGAGGAGGGGTGGACGCGAAGCGGACGCGGTGGTCCACGACCT
>JBAVOG010000535.1:0-1532 GCA_049691875.1 Burkholderiales bacterium
CAGATGGCGCTGCTTTCGCACCACCGGCAGTTGTCGCGGCTGTGGCGCCGCGCTGCGTCGCTTCACCGCACGGCAGCCGAAAAGCTGCTCGCGCGGGTCGGGATCGTTGACCAGGCGGAACGCGCCTGCTCGGTGCTCGCCTACGGTGATCTGAAGCGCGTCGAGCTTGCTATGGCGCTCGCGAACGAGCCCCGCCTGTTGCTCATGGACGAGCCGACCGCGGGGATGGCGCCGAAGGAGCGCATCGCGCTGATGGTGCTCGCGAGCGAAATAGTCCGCGAACAGGGCATCGCGGTCCTCTATACCGAGCACGATATGGATGTGGTGTTCGGTCATGCGGATCGCGTGATCGTGCTCAATCGGGGCGAGCTCATCGCCTCGGGCACGGGCGACGAGATACGCGCCAATCCCCGGGTCCGGCAGGTCTACCTCGGCTCGCGGGGAGACGCGTGAGCGCAGCGCAGCCGCCAAGCGAGGTTCCCATGCTCGAGCTGGCGGGCGTCCACGCCTACTACGGCCGCGCGCATATTCTTTCCGACGTGTCTTTCACCGTGAGGCGCGGCGAGGTGGTGGTGCTGCTCGGTCGGAACGGCGCGGGCAAGACGACCACGCTCAAGACGATCATCGGCCTCGTTCGCGCGGCACAGGGCGAGATCCGCTTCGACGGCCGGCGTATCGAGGGGCTGGCGCCATACCGGATTGCCTCGAGCGGCTTGGGTTACGTTCCCGAGGATCGCCGGATCTTCACCGACCTCACCGCCGCCGAAAACCTGGATGTTGGCCGGCAACCGCCGCGTCCGGGCGTGCCGGTGTGGACGCTCGAGAAGCTCTACGCGCTCTTTCCCAATCTGGCCGAAATGCGCAACCGCCCGGGGGGGCGGACCTCGGGCGGCGAGCAGCAGATGCTGACGATCGCGCGCACGCTGATGGGCAACCCCAAGTGCATCCTGCTCGACGAGCCCTCGGAAGGGCTCGCACCGGTGATCGTGGACCAGATGGCGGTGGCGATCAAGGAGCTCAAGGCCGAGGGCCTTTCGGTGCTGCTCTCGGAGCAGAACCTGCATTTCGCGATCGACGTTGCCGACCGCGCGTACATCATCGAAAAGGGCCGCATCCGTTTCGGCGGCACGATTGCGGAGCTCGCCCGGAACGACGAAGTGCGCAACACGTACCTGGCCGTCTGAGGAGACTCGGAACGTGGCGAACATGGCAAGCATGGGCGAATTCGACTACGTGATCGTCGGCGCGGGATCCGCGGGCTGCCTGCTTGCGAACCGGCTCACGGCCGACAGGCACGTGCGCGTTCTGTTGCTCGAAGCCGGCGGACGCGACGACTATTTCTGGATCGACATTCCGGTCGGCTACCTCTACACGATCGGCAATCCGCGCACCGACTGGTGCTATCACACGGAGGCGGATCCGGGTCTGAACGGCCGCTCGCTGCTCTACGCGCGCGGCAAGGTCCTGGGGGGCTGCTCGTCGATCAACGCGATGATCTACATGCGAGGGCAGAAGAGCGATTACGACCAGTG
>JBAVOG010000536.1:0-13077 GCA_049691875.1 Burkholderiales bacterium
GTCATGGAGGCGCTCGGCACCCGTCGGGGCGAGCTGGTCGAGATGGTTCCGGACGGCCGCGGCCGCGTGCGACTCGATTACCGGGTCCCGGCACGCGGTCTCATCGGCTTCCAGGGCGAGTTCATGAACCTCACGCGCGGCAACGGCCTCATGAGCCACGTGTTCGACGACTACGGTCCGCTGAAGGGCGATATCGCCGGCCGCCGCAATGGCGTTCTGGTGTCGCAGGACGACGGCGAGGCGGTCGCCTTTGCGCTCTTCAACCTGCAGGAGCGCGGGCGGATGTTCGTGTCGCCCGGAGACAAGGTGTACGAGGGGATGGTGATCGGCATCCACTCGCGCGACAACGATCTCGTCGTGAACCCCATCAAGACCAAGAAGCTGACCAACGTCCGGTCGGCGGGCAAGGACGACAACGTCCTCCTCACGCCGCCGATCAAGCTGACGCTCGAATATGCGGTGGAATTCATCGCCGACGACGAGCTCGTCGAGGTCACGCCGCGGACGCTGCGCATTCGCAAGCGCTTCCTGAAGGAACACGAGCGCAAGCGCGCCGAGCGCGCCTCCGAGAGCACTGTCGCGGCGTAAGCCGCCCCCGTTTTTTCCCCTCCTCGTTGAGGGTGAGCCGGGGTTTCGAGAACGTGCCTGCGCACGTTCGAGCCGGCGAACGCCCGAAGCGTCCCCGCTTCGGGCCGGGCGGGGTGGCCCGAAGGGCCGGGGTGGTGAACGATGCTTTTCGAAGGCGCAACCACCCCCCGCCCTACGGGCGGACCCCTCCTTGCAAAGGAGGGGATGGTTTCCTTCTAGCGCATCCGCGCGCTACGCACGAGGGCGCGCAACTCGGGCCGGCAGGGCAGACCTTCCCGATGCGCCATACCGGCGCGCCATTCCTCGGCCAGCAGACCGCAGGTATCGCGAACCAGGGCGGGCACGTCGGCGCGTTCGCACAGGAGCTCGAGGTGGCACTGGATCGAGACTGCCAGGCGCACACATGCGTCGCCCTCCGCTGCCGCCGCCGCATACCTTGAGATGAGCAGCAGCAGCGAGCTCAGCATCAGATCGTTGGGGATGCGCTTGCCCGCGCCGTGCTCGGATCCCGTGTTCACATCGTTCTCCCTTCTCGACCGGGCCGGAGAATCCGGCCTGCCCCTGTACCTTCCGAGCTGTAATGATAATCATTCCTATTTACAAGTCAATCTCGCGTCCGCGCCAGGCGGCACGCGTTCTCCCAGCAGCAAGAGCGGATAGTTGACGTATACGTTAAGGGAAGCGCTAGAATAGGAGCCTTCTTTGCGTATACGTTAAAGTATGTGTTGTGACGCGGCGGTTGCGCGGCGCTGCAGCCACGACTCCATCCCGCAGGGCACGTCCTACCGATGGCTTCAGTAGAGATTCGCGACGTCCGCAAGTCCTTTGGCGCGACCGAAGTCCTCCACGGCGTCTCCGTCCCGATCTCCGACGGCGAATTCGTGGTGCTGGTCGGCCCCTCCGGCTGCGGAAAATCCACGCTGCTCCGGATGGTCGCCGGACTCGAAGGCATCTCCTCCGGCGAGATCCGCATCGGCGGGCGGGTCGTGAACAACGTGCATCCCAAGGAGCGCGACGTCGCGATGGTGTTCCAGAATTACGCGCTCTACCCGCACATGACCGTTGCGGCGAACATGGGCTTCTCGCTGAATCTCAGGAAGACGCCAAGAGCGATCGTCGACGAGCGCGTGCAGAGATCAGCCGAGATCCTGGGCCTCACTCCCTACCTCGACCGCTTTCCTCGCCAGCTTTCGGGTGGGCAGCGGCAACGGGTCGCCATGGGCCGCGCAATCGTGCGCGACCCGCAGGTGTTCCTGTTCGACGAACCCCTCTCCAACCTCGACGCGAAGCTGCGCGTCGCCATGCGCACCGAGATCAAGGAGCTGCACCAGCGGCTCAAGACCACAACGGTGTACGTCACCCACGACCAGATCGAGGCGATGACCATGGCCGACAAGATCGTCGTGATGCATGACGGCCGGGTCGAGCAGATGGGTGCGCCGCTCGATCTGTACGATCGGCCGGAGAACACGTTTGTCGCGGGCTTTATCGGTTCGCCGGCCATGAACTTTTTCGAGGGCACGCTCAAGGCGAACGGTGCCAACGCGGTCCAGACCGCAGGCGGAATTCGACTGCCGCTCGGCGAGATGCCGAAAGGGAGCGACGGGCACCCGGTCCTCTACGGGATCCGCCCCGAGGACATCGAGATCGCGGACGACGGCGTACCGGCCGAGGTCGTCGTCGTGGAGCCGACCGGCTCGGAGACGCAGATCGTCGCCCGCGCGGAGGACCGCGAATTCGTCGCGATTTTCCGCGAGCGCCACGCATTCGCTCCGGGGGCGCGCATCCGGCTGCGGCCGCGCCGCGATCGTGCGCACGTCTTCGACAAGGCAACCGGGAATCGACTCTAGCGCCGCAAGGCGTTCGTACCACCAGCACGCACCACCAATTATGCAAAGGAGGAGAAGATCATGACGAACGGAAAAATCACCCGCCGCGACCTGCTCAAGGGGACCAGCGCAGTCGCCGGCGCGGCCGCGCTCGGCGCAACAGACCTCTTCGGATTTGCAAAGGCCTGGGCGCAGAGCGCGCCCTGGAAACCCGAGCCGGGCGCGAAGCTGCAGTTCACGCGGTGGAAGCGGTTCGTGCAATCGGAGGACGACGCGTTCCGCGCGATCGTCGCGTCGTTCGAGAAGGCGACCGGCTGCTCGGTCACGGTCGCCGAAGAGGGCTTCGACGACGTGCAACCCAAGGCGTCGGTCGCCGCGAACACGGGACAAGGGCCGGACATGTTCTGGGCGATCTACTCGACCCCCCAGCTCTTCCCGACCAAGACGCTCGACCTCTCGGACGTCGCGACCTACCTCGGCAAGAAGTACGGCGGCTGGGTGCCGCTCGCGGAAACCTACGGCAAGGCCGGCAACAAGTGGATCGACATGCCGGTGACGATCAGCGGCAACTACATCAACTACCGGCAGTCGTCGATCGAGAAGGCGGGCTTCAAGGAAGTGCCGAACAACATGGACGGCTTCCTCGCGCTGATGGGCGGGCTCAAGAAGAACGGTACGCCGGGTGGATTCGCGCTCGGCCACGCCTCGGGCGACGGCAACGCATGGACGCACTGGCTGCTCTGGGCATTCGGCGGATCGCTGGTCGACAAGAACGACAAGGTGGCGATCAACTCTCCGGAGACCGCGAAGGCGCTCGAGTACTGCAAGAAGCTCTACGAAACGTTCGCCCCCGGCACGGTCGCCTGGAACGACTCGTTCAACAACAAGGCATTTCTTGCCGGTGAAATACACCTCACCAACAACGGCATCTCGATCTATGCCGCCGCGCAGCGCGACGCCGCGAAAGATCCGAAGCTGAAAGAGATCGCTGCGGACATGAACCACGCATTCTGGCCGATCGGACCGGTGGGCAAGCCGACCGAGTTCCAGGTCTGCTTCCCGGTCATGGCGATGGGCTACACGAAGTACCCCAATGCGTGCAAGGCGTTCCTCGCCTACTGGATGGAGGCGGATCAGTACAACAAGTGGCTCTTGGGCTCGGTCGGCTACATGACCCACACCCTGAATGCCTTCGACAACAATCCCGTGTGGACCGAGGATCCGAAGCGGGCAGTGTTCCGCGACGCAACCAAGCGCTCGCTGTGGGCCGGGTATCCCGGTTCGATCGGCGAGAAGGCGGCGTCCGCATTGGCCGAGTTCATCGTCGTCGATATGTTCGCGAACGTCTGCACGGGCCGCGAGGACGTCGCGGGCGCGATCAAGCAGGCCGAACGTCAGGCGCAACGGGTGTATCGGTAATTGCGCGTGATCCGCGCGCGGGCGGTTCCCGCGCGCGGCTTTCACGGAATTGCCAATGTCAGCAGTGCCAACCCCGACGGACGCGGCCGCGGGCGTCACGAGTTCCGCTCGCAACACCGCGGCACCGACGCGCTGGGAGCTCCTCAAGTGGAACCGGAACTGGCTCGGGTTCTGGTTCATGGTGCCCGCAGCGGCTTTTCTGGTGCTTTTTCTCGCCTACCCGCTCGGGCTCGGCGTCTGGCTGTCGTTCACCGATACGAAAATCGGTCGGTCCGGAGTTTTCATCGGCCTGGAGAACTACACCTGGCTGGGCGACGATCCGGTGTTCTGGCTCTCCGTCTTCAACACGCTCCTCTACACGACGGTGGCGAGCGTCTTCAAGTTCGCGATCGGACTGTACCTGGCGTTGCTGCTCAACCGGCACCTTCCGTTCAAGGCAATGATCCGCGCGGTCGTGCTGATCCCCTTCATCGTGCCGACGGTGCTCTCGGCCATCGCGTTCTGGTGGATCTACGACCCGCAGTTCTCGATCGTGAGCTGGAGCCTGCGCGAGCTCGGCCTGCTCGAGACCAACATCGACTTCCTCGGCGACACGTGGAACGCCCGCTGGTCGGTGATCTTCGCCAACATCTGGCGCGGGGTGCCGTTCGTTGCCATCACGCTTCTGGCGGGCCTGCAGACGGTCTCGCCGTCGCTCTACGAGGCCGCCACGATCGATGGCGCGAGCCGCTGGCAGATGTTCCGTTTCGTCACCTACCCCCTGCTGACGCCCATCATCGCGGTGGTGATGACCTTTTCGGTGCTTTTCACCTTCACCGACTTCCAGCTGATCTGGGTACTGACGCGCGGCGGCCCGGTCAACGCGACGCACCTGATGGCCACGCTTTCCTATCAACGGGCGATTCTCGGCGGCTACCTCGGCGAAGGATCCGCGATCGCCACGGCGATGATCCCGTTCCTGCTCGCGGCGATCCTGATCTCCTGGTTCGGGCTGCAGCGACGCAAGTGGCAGCACGGGGAAGCCAATGACTGACATTGCCAAGGCGGATCGGCCGGCCATCCTCAAGGCGGACGCCGACGAATTGTCGGAAGGCATGCGCTACCTGGAAACGCTGCCCCGGCGGCTCGTCACGACCTATCTCCCGCTCGCGATCATCGTCTTCGTGCTGCTCTTTCCCTTTTACTGGATGGCGCTCACATCCGTTAAGCCCGATGCGCAGCTGCTCGACATGGACACGGTGAATCCTTTCTGGACGCCGACACCGACACTCAAGCACTACTACGTTCTGCTCTTCGAGACCGAGTATCCGCGCTGGCTCTGGAACACGATGTACATCGCGATCGGCGCGACGGCCCTGTCCCTCGTGGCGAGCGTCCTTGCGGCTTACGCCATAGTGCGTCTGCGGTATCGCGGCGCGCAGTGGGTCGGCGGGGCGATCTTTCTCGCCTACCTCGTTCCGCCGTCGATCCTCTTCATCCCGCTCTCGACCGTCATCTACAACTACGGTCTGTTCGACACGACGCTGGCGCTGATCCTCGTCTATCCGACGATCCTGATTCCGTTCTCGACCTGGCTGCTGATGGGCTACTTCAAGACCATTCCGTTCGAGCTGGAAGAGTGTGCATTGATCGATGGAGCGAGCCGGTGGCAGATCTTGATGAAAATCGTCATTCCGCTCGCCATACCCGGGCTGATCTCGGCGTTCATCTTCTGCTTCACGCTGTGCTGGAACGAGTTCATCTATGCGCTCACGTTCATCTCGAGCTCGCAGTCCAAGACCGTCCCGGTCGCCATCGTGACGGCATTCACCGACGGCGACGTCTACCGCTGGGGCTCGATCATGGCGGGGGCCCTTTTCGGGTCGCTGCCGCTCGTCGTCCTCTACGCGTTCTTCGTCGAGCACTACGTCTCGGCAATGACCGGGGCGGTGAAGGAGTAGGCGACCTCCGCAGCGGCTAGAATCCGGTTCTGGACGGAGTGCCGCGCGCTCCGTTGACCGATCGCAATTTTCAATCGCATACGGACCCGCAATGCCCGCACCGCACGCCCCGCTGGAAGGCATCACCGTCGTCGCGCTCGAGCAGGTGATTGCCGCGCCGTTCGCCACCCGCCAGCTCGCCGAGCTCGGCGCGCGCGTCATCAAGATCGAGCGACCCGACGGGGGGGATTCCGCGCGGGGCTACGACCGGACGGTCAAGGGACTCTCCAGTCATTTCGTCTGGACCAATCGCGGCAAGGAGAGCATCACGCTCAACGTCAAGCATCCCGAGGCGATGGCGGTGGTCCACAAGCTCCTGGCCCGCGCCGATGTGTTCATCCAGAACCTCGCACCCGGCGCGTCCGATCGCCTGGGGCTCGGCGCGACGGCGTTGCGCCGAGGCTATCCACGGTTGATCGTGTGCGGAATCTCCGGATACGGCACTTCGGGCCCGTATCGCGACAAGAAGGCGTATGACCTGCTCGTCCAGTGCGAGGCGGGCCTGCTCTCGATCACCGGCACGCCCGAGACACCCAGCAAGGCGGGCGTGCCGGTCGCGGACATCTCGGGCGGTATGTACGCGTTCTCCGGGATTCTCGCCGCGCTGTTCGATCGGGAGCGCACCGGCAAAGGATGCGCGTTCGACGTGAGCCTGTTCGACGGCCTCGCGGAATGGATGGGCTACCCGATGCACTTCGCCCAGTACAGCGGCACCGCGCCCGGGCGCACCGGCGCAAAGCACGCCGCGATCGCGCCCTACGGTCCTTTCCCGACAGGCGACGGCAAGACGGTATTCCTGGGCATTCAGAACGAGCGGGACTGGCAGCGCTTCTGCGCCGAAGTGCTGAAGCAGCCCGCCATCGCCAATGATGCGCGCTTTGCGAACGGGCCGGCGCGCGTCGCGAACCGGGCCGAGCTCGAGTCGCTGATCGGCGAGGTGTTCGCGCGATTCACCCGCGAGGAAGCGGTCGCCTTGCTGGACGACGCCGACATTGCGAACGCGAGCATGAACACGATGGCCGATTTCATCGCGCACCCCCAGAATCAGGTGCGTGGGCGCTGGCGCCAGGTGGATTCGCCTGTCGGGAAGATCGACGCGATCGCCCCGCCACTCGAGTTCGCGAATTTCGACGCTACTCTGGGAGCGATCCCGACGCTCGGCGAGCACACCGAGGCAGTGCTGGACGAGCTCGGCTATACCGCGGAAGAAATCGGCGCGCTGCGCGCGAGCGGCGCGATCTGACGACGCTCAGCCGCCCAGGAACAGCCGGCTGACTTCCGGATTCTCGAGAAGCTTCTGTCCTTTTGCGGCAATCGCGGTCTCGCCCGAGACCAGCACATAGCCGACATCGGCGAACTCCAGTCCACGCTTGGCGTTCTGCTCGACCATGATGATCGTCTTGCCCTCTTTCTTCTGCAGATCGCCCAGAATGTCGAACACCACGTCGATGAACCGCGGCTCGAGCCCGATGGAAGGCTCGTCCACGAGCAGCACGTCGGGCTCCATCACCAGCGCGCGCGAGATCTCGAGCAGCCGCCGCTCGCCGCCCGACAGCACCTTCGCCGCGTGCTTGCGCCGCTCCGCCAGGCGCGGATATTTCTCGAAGACCTTCTCGGCTTTCTCCTTCGCCTGCGCTGGACTCTCGAGCAGGAATCCGCCCATCCAAAGATTTTCTTCCACGGTCATGTCCGGGAACACGGACTTGTCCTGGAGGATGTAGGCGATGCCGGCCTGCTTGAGCTTCTGGTTCGCCGAGAGCCGGGTGATCTCCCGCTGCTGGCCACCGCTTCCGATCAGGATCCGACCTGCAAAGATGTTCGTGAAGCCGTAGATCGAGTGCAGTACCGTGGACTTGCCCGCGCCGTTCGGCCCGATCAGGCAGAGCGACTTCCCGCGCGCGATCTGCAGATTGAAATCGTGCAGGATCTCCATCTTGCCGTAGCCCGCGCTCAGCCCCTCGATCGTCACGTAGGAGTCGCCTCCGGCCAGCGCGGCTATGTCGTCGCGCGTGACGCCCCCGCCCAGCTTCGCCGCCTGGCGGTTGACCTCCTCGACCGACATGACGACGTCGACCGCACCGTCGTGATAGCCGCCCGCGCGCTTCGGTTCGCTTCCGGAGGGTGTGCCGGCCATCAATGCGCCCCGAGGTAGGCGTCGATGACGCGCCGGTCGCTCTGGATCCGATCGGGTGTGCCCTCGGCAAGCAGCGTTCCGTGCGCGAGGCAGTAGATGTGCTCGGCCAGGTTCATGATCACCCGCATGTTGTGCTCGATGACGAACAACGTGATGCCGAACTCGGAGTTGGCGCGTCGCAGGCGGTCGATGAGCCCGTTGATGAGCGTTGGATTGATCCCCGCCGTCGGCTCGTCCAGGAGGAGCACCTTCGGCTCGTTCATCAGCGCCATCGCGAACTCGAGCAGCTTCTGCTGGCCGAACGACAGCGAGCCGGCCAGCAGGTAGCGCTTGGCGTAGAGCCCCACGAACTCGAGCAGACGCTCGGCCTTCTCGTTCGTCTTCGCATCGAACCGGCCGAACATGTCGCGCCAAGTCGCGGTGCGGTGCGGAACCGAAATGAGCATGTTCTGCACGCAGTCCATCTTGCCGTAGATGCGGGTCTGCTGGAACGTGCGCACCATGCCGAGCCGGGCGATCTTCTGCACGTTGAGGTTGGAGATCTCCTGCCCGCCGAACTTGATCGATCCGGCATCGATCGGATGGTAGCCCGCGATCGAGTTGAAGAGTGTCGTCTTCCCCGATCCGTTCGGCCCGATCAGCCCGGTGATCCGGCCTTCGACTACGTCGATCGAGATGTCCTGATTGGCGATCACGCCGCCGAACGCCTTGCTGACTCCCCGCACCTCGATGAGCGAGGCGCTCACTACGCGTCCTCGCGCGCCGAGATCGTCGTGCGTCGATCGACTACCAGCCCGAACCGCTCGGGCCACTTCTCGCGGATCCAGCCCATGATCCCCTGCTGGAAGAAGATCACGTTGACGATGATCAGCGCGCCGAGCGTGATCCACTGCCATCCCAGCATATAGGTCCACGTCACCTCCTTGATGACGTGGAAGAGCGTCGCGCCGATGACCGGGCCCCAGAGTGTGCCCTTGCCGCCGAGCAGCACCATCAGCACCATGAAGATGCCGAAGGTGACGGTCGGGAAGGCAACCTCGAGCGGCTCGATGAAGCCGATCATGTTGCCGAATATCGCCCCGACGATGCCGAGGAAGAACGCGGAAATGCTCCATCCCACCGTCTTGTAGCGCGCGGTGTGTATGCCCATCGCCTCGGCCTTCTCCTCGTCGTCCCGGATCGCGTTGACGGCAATGCCGAAGCGCGTCGAGTAGAGCCATTTGAGGAAGGCAAAGGTGGCGATCGCCGCGATGAAGCACAGGAAGTAGTAGAGCAGCGAGCGGTCGTCCGGGTCGCCAGGGTAGACCGGCAACGAGATTCCGCCGCCGCCACCAACGTAGTCCCAGGTGCCCATCAGCTCGCCGGCGGCGAGCGCCACGCCGAGCGTGCCGATCGCGAAATAGGGCCCGCGCAGACCGAAGACGATGCGTCCGAAGAAGTACGCGAGCACCGTCGATCCCAACGCGGCGGCACCCGTGCCGAGCGCGAGCCCGGTCAGGTACTGTGCCATGGTGTAGTCGATCTTGATCTCGCCCGAGGACGCCGTGTACTCGGCAACGTCGTAGTAGAGGCCGATCTGCGTCAGCGCGCAGATGTACATGCCGGCGCCGAAGAAGAGGATGTTGCCGAGCGAGTTGTAGCCCATCTGGCCCCCGAGGATGTCCCAGGTGAGCGCGAAGAGGATCATGATCCACAGGACCGCGAATTGCAGCGTGTAGTGGGGAAAGATCAGCGGCGCGACGACGCCGGCGATGAGAATCGCTGCGTACAGCGCCAGCGTCGCGGGTTTCGCCTTCACCTCACGGCCTGCCGGTGACGCGCCTGCTCGATCTGGCGCCAGATGAGCACCAGCACCAGCAGTCCGACGACCGTGGCCTGCTGGAATTGGGCACCAAGCACGAAGCCCGCATACTGCTCGGCGAGCCCCAGTCCGAAGCCGGAAATGATCACTCCGGGCAGGTTGCCGAAGCCGGCCGCCGTCACGATCACGAACGAACGGATCGAGTAGGTGATCCCGAAGAACGGCTGGATGACCCAGATCATCGAGATCAGCACGCCGGATGCGCCGCAGATCGCCGCATTCAGGGCGAAGGTGAACGCATAGACGCGATCGGTGTCGATGCCCATCAGACGCGCCGCGCGCGCGTCCTGGGCGGTGGCCCGGATGGCCTGCCCCATGCGGCTGCGCTTCATGTAGAGAATCACGATCACTGCGAAACACGCCGCGAGCCCGAGCGACGCCAGCTTGATCTCGGCGATCGTGACGAGACCGCCGAAAAGCGAAAGGATGTCCAGGCCCGAATCCGCGGTCCGCACTTCGGGCCCGAAGATCAGATTGAGGCCCTGCGCGATCACGATCGCGAGGCCGAACGTCGCCAGGAGCGACGTGAAGAGGTCCCGCTCGATCACGTAGCTGATGACGAGCCGGTAGACGACCCACCCGAAGACGAACATTCCGACGATGGCGATCGGCAAGGCGAGGATCGGATGGACGCCGGCCTTGGCGAGCGCGACCGCGATGTAGCCGCCCATCATCACGAAGTCGCCCTGGGCCAGATTCTTGACGTTCATCACGCCCCAAACCAGGGCGAGCCCATAGGCGGCGAGTGCGAACGTGGCACCGATGCACAGACCGTCCAGCAGGAGCTGTACGTTCAGCACCGGTGCCTGCACGAGCAGAGATATGTTCTGGAACACGCGTGGCTTTCCGCTAGCGCGCACCGCTGCCCGCCCCGCGAGGAAGCGGGGCGGGCATCAGTGCAGCGGAACTAGATATCAGCCGAGGCCGGCGGCGCTCACTCGCCGGCGTTGCGCGGATACACCAGCTTCGACGATGCCCACTTGGTGGGTGCGACGACCTTGTACTGCCCGTCCTGGATCTGCCGCAGCACCATCGGCTTGGCGATGTTGTTGCCTTCCGGCGCGAACTTGATGTTCCCGTAGAAGGTTTCCATCTCCGTCGCGGCGAGCGCGTCGCGCAGCTTCTCGGTGTCGAACGAGTTGGCCCGCTCGAATGCGTCCTTCCAGATGAGCACCGCAGCCGAAGCCTGCGCGGTCTGGTAGGGCACCGTCTTGTAGCTCGGATAAGCAGCCTTGAACGCCTTGTCGTAGTCCCCCGCGGAGCCGAAGTACTTGTCCTTGTACGTCAACGTCTCGGACCACTGCGTCGGGCAGAGGATGCTCTCGGTGGCCTTGCCGAACTGCTGCACGATCTTTCCGGACTCGCAGTGGGTCATGGCGATCATGGGCACGTCCACCTTCATCTCCATGATCTGGCGCGCCGCCGTGGTGGCACCCTTCTCGTGGCCCGACACGACCAGCAAATCGGGCTTGAGAGCCTTCACCTTGGTGAGCGTTGCCGAGATGTCGCTGAGATCCCGCGGCATCTTGTCGTCGAGCACGATCTGCATTCCGTATTTCTTCGCATCGTCGACGACGCCGGCGCGCACGTCGAGCGAGAACGGATCGTTCTCGAAGACCATCGCGATGCGAACGTCCGAGGGTTTCTTGCCCTGCTTCTCGGCCATCTCGGCGGCAAGCGCGACCGAGCTCGCCAGATACTGCTCGGAGGTCGAGAGTGCGGCGAACATGTAGCGATAGCCCTGCGTGAAGAGCGAGCGCGCCGCCCCTTCCGCTTCGACCATCGGAATCTTGTACTTCTCGGTCACGGGCGCGATCGCCTTGGTGAGGCCCGAGCTGTACGGTCCGAGGATGAACTTCACGCCGTCCTGCTGGATCAGGCGCTCGGCGAGCTGCGCGCCACGGGCCGGGGTGGATTCGTCGTCGTAGTAGACGACCTTGAGCTTGTACATTTTACCGCCGACCTTGATGCCGCCCATGTCGTTGATTCTCTTCACGGCGAAGTCGTAGCCGTGCTGCGCGTTGACGCCATTCGACGAGTACTTGCCGGTGAGCGAGATCGCCGAGCCGAGGATGATCGTGTCGCCGTCGACCTTCGAACTCGCCGGTCCCGCGAATGCAAAGGCCACCGCGGCCGCGCACGTGGCGAGTAAGAGCTGCCTCCTGGGTAGATTTCTCATAGCCTCCTCCGGGTCAAAATTGAATACGCCATTGAGTGAATGCGACGTGGCCGGCATGTGAGCTCTTATTGGACCGCCCGACATGCGATCCTCGCTGCGGGGCAGCAATCTCGCCATCGAGTCGGTCCAGCGACCCTACCGTACCAAGCACGTCAGACCATAGCCGGAAAGCAGGGTAGCCGCAACCCGAACGCCCGGAACGTCGCACGGCGGTGATGGTGCACTGCGAGAAGCGCGCGCGAGACTTCCTTGATCGAACCGGAACATTGTCTCGGGACAGCTCCCCAATCATCCACGCACGAGCGGGAACTACATGGCTGCGAGCGCGCGGATCTCGGCTGCCAATGCATCAGCGATCAAAACGCCATCTCGCGCTGCAGCAACGGCGTGGCGGTGGCGGCGATCGCCGGGCAGGCGAACATTCTCGTCGGTCAGCATCGCATCGATGAGCGTCTCGAGACGCTCGCCATAGACCTGCCCGCCCGCAAGCGCGCCCGGGTCGATCGCGAGAAATGCCTGACCGATCCTTGGCCGATTGCCCGCGTCGACGAAGAAGGAGTCCGCCTCGAACCCGAATGCCGCACCGGTCAAAGCGCAACACAGAAGCTCTACGACGAGTGCGAGCATCGCGCCTTTGACTCCGCCCGCGGGCAGCATACTGCCTTCGAGTGCCGCGGCAGGATCGGTCGTTGGCCGGCCGTCGCGATCGAGCGCCCAACCGGACGGAATCGGCCGGCCCTCTTTCGCTGCGACCATGATCTTGCCGCGCGCGACTTCGGACAGCGAAAGATCGATGATCAGCGGATTCCTGTCCGCGCGCGGGAACGCGGCAGCAATCGGATTGGTGCCGAAGAGCGGCGTCTTGCCTCCCCATGCGGGCATCGCGGCGGGTGAATTGGTGAGCATGAGCCCGACCAGCTTCGCCCGGGCGATCGGCGCGAGGTGGATCGCGCTCGCGCCCGAGTGGTGACTGTTCGTCACGCCGATGAACGCGACCCCGAATTCACGTGCGCGCCGGATCGCCTCCTCCGTCGCAAGCGCGCAGGCTGGAAAGGCCAGCCCGCAACCTGCATCGACGAGTGCGGCGC
>JBAVOG010000537.1:0-6615 GCA_049691875.1 Burkholderiales bacterium
GCATCGGGCTGATCGGGCGGAACGGCACCGGCAAGTCGTCGTTGCTCGGCCTGATCGCCCAACGCACCACGCTGGATGACGGCGAGCTACGGCGCCGCGACGGTTTGCAGATCGCGCTGGTGGAGCAGGAGCCGACGCTCCCGCATGCCCCGACGCTGCGGCAGAGCCTCCTGCTGCGTGGACACATCCCGGCGATCCAGGACGAGCGCGAGCGGTGGCGCGCCGAGGCGCGCCTGGTCGAGTTTCTGCACCGCTTCGGCGTGGATGAAGACCTCTCGCCGGACGCAGCCTCCGGCGGGGAAGCGAAGCGCGCGGCGCTCGCGCTCGCGTTCGCGCTGCAGCCCGAGCTGATGCTCCTCGACGAGCCCACCAACCACCTCGACATCGACGGCATCGTCAAGCTCGAGGAGGCACTGCTGAAGCAGCCCTCCGCGATCGTGGTGACGCACGATCGCGTCTTCCTCGACCGGTTTGCGACGCGCATCGTCGAGCTCGATCGGGGATTACTGCGCTCCTATCCCGGCAACTTCTCGGACTACGAGCGGGTGAAGGTGGACGAGCTTGCGGCCGAGGCCAGCGCGCAGCGCCGCTTCGAGAAGTTCTGGGCGCAGGAAGAGATCTGGATTCGCAAGGGCGTCGAGGCGCGGCGCACGCGCAACGAGGGCCGCGTCAAGCGGCTCGAGCACTTGCGCGAGGAGCGCGCTGCGCGGCGGGAGCGCCTCGGAACCGTGAAGCTGACTGTAGGCGCGGGCGCGCGATCTGGCAAATTGGTGGCCGAGCTCACGAATGTGTCCAAGACCTTTGCCGGCCGCACCGTGGTGAAGGACCTGGACCTGCTCATCGGCCGCGGCGATCGCATCGGACTGATCGGCCCGAATGGCGCCGGCAAGACGACAATCATCAAGCTGATCCTCGGTACGCTGGCCCCAGATTCGGGACGTGTACGGCTGGGCACCAACGTCCGGACCGCGCACTTCGACCAGATGCGCGCGACCCTCGACCCCGAGAAGACGGTGGCCGAGACGATCAGTCCAGGTGGCGAATGGGTCGAGCTGGAGAGCGGACGCAAGCACGTCATGAGTTATCTCGCGGATTTTCTCTTTCCGCCGCGACGCGCGAGCTCACTGGTGCGAATGCTTTCGGGTGGCGAGCGCAATCGGCTCTTGCTCGCGCGCCTGTTTGCGCGGACCGCAAACGTGCTGGTGCTGGATGAGCCGACCAACGACCTCGACATCGAATCCCTGGATCTGCTCGAGGCGGCGCTGCAGGACTACTCGGGAACGCTGCTGCTGGTGAGTCACGACCGCGCTTTCCTGGACAACGTCGTGACCCAGACCATCGTGTTCGAATGCGATGGACGCTGGCGCGAGTACGCCGGAGGCTACAGTGACTGGCTGCGCCAGCGCCCGGCGCCGGCTCTCGAGGCGAATGTAGCGACGAAGCCGGCTCCGCCGGCCCGTGCGCGCGGCGAGGGCAAGCCCGGATCAAAGCTGAGCTACAAGGAGACGCGCGCGCTGGCCGCGCTTCCGGGCGAGATCGAGGCCCTCGAGGCTGAGCAACGTGCGCTCGCCGCACGGATGAGCGAACCGGGGTACTACCGGCAGGCGCCGGACGCGCAGCGGGACGATCAGCGTCGCAGCGCGGAGATCGAAGCGCTGCTCATGGAGAAACTCGAGCGCTGGGAAGCCCTGGAGATCAAGGCGAAGGCGGCGGGGGCTTGATCGAGCAGAGAACCTATCCGGGGAATATCAACGGACGCGACCCAAGGCCCATACTGGAAGCTGTCTCCCGATCCTGGCGCGATTCGCCGGACTCTCCGCCATGCCTGAACACGCCAAATCGACCTCGCTCGTCCTGGGCAGCGGCGGCGCTCGCGGCCTCGCACACATCGGCGTGATCCGGTGGCTCACCGAGCATGGTTATGTGATTCGCTCGATCGCGGGCTCCTCGATCGGGGCGCTGGTGGGCGGAATCTACGCGGCCGGCAAGCTCGAGGTCTACGCCGACTGGGTGTCTGCGCTCGAGCGCATGGATGTCGTGCGGTTACTCGACCCGTCCTTTGGTCGGACCGGGCTCTTCAAGGGTGAGCGGATCATGGACGTGATGCGCGAGCTGATCGGCGATCGGGCCATCGAGGACCTGCCGGTTTCGTTCACGGCGATTGCCACCGACCTCGACTCCGGAAAGGAGGTGTGGCTGCGCGAGGGAAAGCTTTTCGACGCAATTCGCGCCTCGATCGCGACCCCGCTGGTCTTCACGCCGTTCGTGCTCGACGGGCGGCGGCTGCTCGACGGCGGTCTGGTGAATCCCGTCCCGATCGCCCCCACGCTCACCGATACCAACGATCTCACGGTCGCCGTCAATTTGAGCGGGCGCTCCGAGTCGGGGAAAACCGAGTCAGAACCTGCGTCCGCGCCCGGACGTAGCGCCCACCGTATGCGTATCCGTGCATTCGTCGAGAGCTTGTATCCGACACGCGCGCCGGATACCCCCGTGCTGGGCCTGACCGACATCGTGTTCGCATCCATGGAGACGATGCAGAATACGATCGCACGCCTCAAGCTTGCCGCCTATTCGCCGGACGTGGCGGTCGACATACCGCGCAACGCATGCGGATTTCACGAGTTCTGGCGCGCGGAGGAACTGATTGCGCTCGGCCATGCGCGCACCGCGCGGGCGTTCGCCGAGCGCGGCCATGAATGAGTCCGGGGCGGACGTCAGGGGGCGACGGGGGGCCGCTAGAAAAACCTCGCATATTCCTGCAGTTTCGCGTAGAGTTCGGGCCCTTGCTGCGTTGCAACAAGCTGTCACCAGTCAGTAACAAGTAACTCGTCTCCGACCCTCTCGCAGGGCCCGTCGAAAGTTCTCCTTTCGGTTTGGCATCGCGGCTTTTGGTTGGCGCCGAACACACGAAAGGATTGCCATGAGCTTCTCGACGCTCGGACTGCACGCGTCTTTACTCCAAACCCTTGCTGCCCTCGGGTACGGCGAGCCAACCCCCGTGCAACGCGCCGCGATTCCTGCGGTGCTTGCCGGCAGCGATCTCCTCGTCTCCTCGCAGACGGGGAGCGGCAAGACCGCTGCTTTCATGTTGCCCGCCCTGCAGCGCCTGTTCGCTGACCCGGCTACGCCTGTGAACCAGGGCGTGCGCAGCGCCGGGCCGCGCATCCTGGTCCTCACGCCGACACGCGAGCTCGCTCTGCAAGTGCAAAAGGCCGTGCACGGCTACGGAGGCGGTCAGCGACTGCGCACCGCCTGCCTGGTCGGCGGCATGCCGTACGGACTGCAGCTGAAGCAGCTTTCCAGGCCGGTCGACATCGCCATCGCGACTCCCGGCCGCCTGAAGGATCATCTCGATCGCGGACGCCTCGACCTCTCGCGCGTGGAAATGCTCGTGCTCGACGAGGCGGATCGCATGCTCGACATGGGTTTCGTCGAGGACATCGACACCATCGTCGCCCGCACGCCCGCAGGACGGCAGACACTGCTATTTTCGGCGACGCTCGATGGCGTGGTCGGTCGGCTGGCGCAGCGCGTGACGCGTTCACCTGAGCGCATCGATATCGCCGCCAGTGCTGCACATACGCCGCAGATCGAGCAGCGCGCCCTGTATGCGGACAACTTGCCGCACAAGAGTCGCCTGCTCGATGCCCTGTTGCGCGACACGGAAATCGGGCAAGCGCTCGTGTTCACCGCCACCAAGCGGTCCGCCGAGGAGCTCTCCGGCGCGCTGCGTGCGCAGGGCTTCACGGCAGGCGCCCTGCACGGCGATATGCGCCAGCGCGAGCGCAACTTCACCTTGCAGTGCCTGCGCGACGGGCGCATGCGCGTGCTGGTCGCCACCGACGTGGCGGCGCGCGGCATCGACGTCCCGGGCATCAGCCACGTCATCAACTTCGATGCGCCGCGCCAGGCTGAGGACTACGTCCACCGCATCGGCCGCACCGGTCGTGCGGGCCGTACCGGCATTGCCGTCACGCTGCTCGCGCATGGCGAGCGGCACCTGGTGCGGACGATCGAACGCTATACGGGCAACGCACTAAGGATCGCGGTCATTCCGGGCCTGGAGCCGACGGCTCGCCCGGAGCGGACTGCACGCCCCGAGCGCAAGGCAGGGCCTCGACCCGGTGGCAGGAACGCTGGCGGGCGTAGCTGGGAACGACGCGGGGATTGGACGAGCGGGGCGCGGCCCGCAGGGAATCGTCGGCCGGTCAGCGCCTGAGTTGGCGCCAGCTGCGGCCGAGCGCGGTGCGTTGGCCCCGCGCTCGCGCCGCGGAGGCTATTGCTTCTTGCCCGGTACCTGCATGGGCATCTTGGCCTGAGCCCCGCTCAGAGGCGCCGCCGGGGTGACGGGCTTCTTGGGTTGCTTCGGTTTCTTCGCTTCACGGTTGCTGCGCTGCTGACCCTTGGGCATTTCGAGTTCTCCTGAGAGGAAGCGCGGCCGAACGTGAGCCAGGCGGACCGGCCGCTCCGACCGGAATCGACGCCGCCGACCCACTCGCGTCGCGCACCGCATTATGCTCTCCAAATGTTCGATAATCTCAACCGCGCGGTGATCTCAACTGGAATTGGCCGTACCTTCCTGCAACTCAATTCGCAGGTCCCTGGAGGTGGAATGTCGATGCAGGCTACGTCATGAACAACCTTGATTTCGCGGGACGCACTGCGGTCGTCACCGGCGGCGCACAGGGAATCGGCGCTGCAATTGCCAGGCGGTTGAGCGCATCGGGGGCACGTGTCCAGGTGTGGGATCTGGACGGCACGAGCAAGGTCGACGTGACCGATCCTGACGCCGTGACGAATGCCACCCAGGCAGCTCTGCGTCAGCTCGGCAAGATCGACGTCCTGGTCAACAACGCCGGCATCGCCGGAATGAACGTGCCGACCGTCGATTACCCGATCGAAGAATGGGAGCGGGTGCTGCGAATCAATTTGACGAGCCAGTTCCTCTGCTGCCGCGCGGTTGCCCCGCACATGGTGAAGGCCGCATACGGTCGGATCGTGAATATCGCATCGGTCGCCGGCAAGGAGGGCAATCCCAACGCGGCTGCCTATTCGGCCTCGAAGGCCGGTGTGATCTCGCTCACCAAGTCGCTTGGCAAGGAGCTGGCGCAGACGGGCGTCCTGGTGAACTGCGTGACGCCGGCCGCAGCGAAAACCGCCATCTTCGACCAGATGACCGAAAGCCACATCCAGTACATGCTCTCGAAGATTCCGATGAACCGCTTTGTGAACGTCGACGAGATCGCGGCGCTCGTCGGCTGGCTCGCGAGCGAGGACTGTTCGTTTTCGACCGGAGGCGTTTTCGACATCTCCGGGGGCAGAGCGACCTATTGAGGTGGTACCGGTTGCAGGTCGTCGCGGATTGCTGAAGCGAATAGGCCAAATGGACTAGCCTGCGGAGATGGGTTTGTACTGCATGGGCCACGTGGGTTAAGTTTCGGCTTCCGCCAACTCGAAATCGTGAGTCCGCAATGGCGAAAACGTTGGCACGATCTGCGCGAGATTACGTCCTCGGCATAGCGCTGCCGGAAGCGCCGGCCGGCCCGGCCTTCGAAAGCACGCGCGCGCCCATCTTCTCGAATCAGAAGCAGGCGGTCGCGATAGGCGGACAGATTGCCGAGTTCACGGAGGCCGTGGCGCCGGATCTTCGCACCGCTATCTCGGACGGCATCCTTCTCGCGCAGCTTGCCGCCAACAAGGCGACCGGCGGGGTGGGGGACGTCCTCGATTGGTACAACAAGTACGTCGAGGTGCTGCAGAACATCGGCTGGCAGATCAAGGACTTCGATTTTCGTCGCCAGCAGGTGGACAACCAGCAGCTCGACATGCACGAGGCGCTCATTCCCGTCATCACGGCGATGCTCGGCCCGCATGTGGCCGCCGCGTCGATCGTGATTTCGATCTTTCAGGGCCTGCAGCAGATGGACAAGACCCGGCCCTGGATCACGCTGTTCGACCAGGCGAGTCAGCACGCGGACGGCGCGAAGTTCCAGGTCGGTTACGTGGATGCGGACGCGATGGGTCAACCGCAGATCTCGCTGCTGTGCTTCGGCATCAAGGCGCAGCGAACGATCACCCAGGTACTGTTCTTCAAGTCCTCGGAAGAGAGCGCGGAGATCAAGAAGGCCGAAGCCAAGCTCGCGGTGAGCCTGGAGCGCCTGAACAGCGCCAAGGACGCGCTCGCCGATCGCGTCACCCCGTTCGTCTCCGACTTCGTCAAGAACGTCGAGATTTGACGAGCGCCCCGCGCGTTCAAGTCTCGCGGCGCCGTTTCCTACGCGCGCGGGGGCGTCTCCGACCGCGTCCTATACCGCCGTCACCATGATGCGGTACTCGCCGGTGCTTGCGGGGTTGTAGTGCCGAACACGGGCGTAGTACTTGCCCGGCGCCAGAGAGGCGCTGATGCGGGAGTTGGTGCCTGCGCCCCCATCGTCGTCCTCCGCCACCAGGTTCGTCGGGCTGTCCGGCCCGAACAGCGCCATGACGACATCGGTCGAGCCCGTGGTCTCGATGATGTGCACACCTTGCTTCTTGACCTCGAAGCGGTATAGATCCTCTTCACCTCCGGACGAGATCGCGGCGGTCGTCGCTGCGCAGACTGCCAGGTCGACG
>JBAVOG010000538.1:0-2897 GCA_049691875.1 Burkholderiales bacterium
GCCGTCGCCTGCCCACTCTTCCTGCATGGGCGCCGGCCAGTTCGCGACGTCCTTTTCCGCTGCGGGGATCGACGGATCCTTCAATGTCCAGCGCAGGAGGCTGGCCATGTCCGCGTCGGGCAGACAGAGCGGCGGGTAGTGCGAAAGGCCGAGACCGAGAATTTCCGCCAATGGAGCCTCCTCTGTACGTCAGATCCGAGTGTAGCCGGTGCCCGGCGCATGGTGTACGGAGGCCCTTCCCCTCCTCAACGAGGAGGGGAAAAGGCCTTAGACCTCGGAGAGGAGGGAATGGAACACTTCGCGGAGCAGGCGCGCCTCACTTGCGTCGTTTCCGGCGGAGATTCGCTTCGATGCGCAGGCGCAGGGCGTTCAGCTTGATGAACCCGGCCGCGTCCGCCTGGTCGTACGCACCCTGGTCCTCCTCGAAGGTCGCAATCGTCGGGTCGAAGAGCGAGTCGGACTTCGATTCCCGGCCCACGACCAGGACGGTCCCCTTGTAGAGCTTCAGTCGCACGCTGCCGTTGACGGGTTCCTGGGACTCGTCGATCAGCGTCTGGAGCAGGCGCCGCTCCGGGCTGAACCAGTATCCGTTGTAGATCAGACGCGCATACCGCGGCATGAGGTCGTCCTTGAGCGCGAGCACCTCGCGGTCCAGCGTGATCGACTCCATCGCGCGATGCGCCTTGAGCATGATCGTGCCGCCCGGCGTCTCGTAGCAACCGCGCGACTTCATGCCGACGTAGCGGTTCTCCACCATGTCCAGCCGACCGATGCCATGCTTGCCCCCCATGACGTTCAGTGCGGCGAGCACCTTCGCGGGCGTCATGCGCCGGCCGTTCACGGCGACGATGTCGCCGCGCTCGTAGGACAACTCGACGCGCTCGGGCCGGCCCGGCGCCTTCTCGGGGCTGACGGTGATCCGCCACATCGACTCCTCGGGCTCGTAGTTCGGGTCCTCCAGGATCCCGCCCTCGTACGAGATGTGCAGGAGGTTGGCGTCCATCGAATACGGCGCGCCGCCCCCCTTCTTTTTCTTGAAGTCCACCGGAATCCTGTGAGTCTCGGCGTAGCGCAGCAGCTTCTCGCGCGAGTTGAGATCCCATTCGCGCCACGGCGCGATGACCTTCACGTCGGGCATCAGCGCATAGGCGCCGAGCTCGAAGCGGACCTGATCGTTGCCCTTTCCGGTCGCACCGTGGGAGATCGCGTCGGCGCCGGTCTTGCGCGCAATCTCGACGAGGCGCTTGGCGATCAGCGGGCGCGCGATGGACGTGCCCAGCAGGTACTCGCCCTCGTAGACGGTGTTGGCGCGAAACATGGGAAACACGAAGTCGCGCACGAATTCCTCGCGCAGATCCTCGATGAAGATTTCCTTCACGCCGCACGCCTTGGCCTTGCGGCGCGCGGGCTCGACCTCCTCGCCCTGGCCGATGTCGGCGGTGAACGTCACCACCTCGCAGTGGTAGACGTCCTGCAGCCACTTGAGAATGACGGACGTGTCCAGCCCGCCCGAATAGGCCAGCACGACCTTCTTCACCTCGCCTTGCTTCGTCGCTGCCGCTTTTCCTGCCGTCTTCTCAGCCATGTCCGGTGCTCTGGGGAGAGGCGTGCCGCCGTGGCCGCCCTTGGGGGAAAGTTCTGGGGTGATCTCTGCTGCGCTGTCAGCCGGCCACCCGGCCGAGCACGACGTACTCGAGCAGCGCCTTCTGGGTGTGCATGCGATTCTCGGCCTCTTCCCACACCGCGCTCTGCGGGCCGTCGATCACTTCCGCCGCGACTTCTTCGCCGCGATGGGCCGGGAGGCAGTGCATGAAGAGCGCGTCGGGCTTCGCCGCACGCATCATTTCCGCATCGACCTGCCAGGCCTGGAAATCGCGGCTGCGCGCTTCGTTCTCGGCTTCGAACCCCATGCTCGTCCACACGTCGGTCGTCACGAGGTCGGCGCCGCGCGCTGCCTCCATGGGGTCGGCGAACTGCTCGTAGTGCCCCGTGCCGTACAGGCCGGCCCGGTCGGGCTCGACCTCGTATTTCGGGGGCGTCGACACGTGGACCGTGAAATCGAACATTTCGGCAGCCTGCAGCCAGGTGTTGCACACGTTGTTCGAGTCGCCGATCCAGGCGACCGTCTTGCCGCGGATCGAGCCGCGCTGCTCGATGTAGGTGTAGATGTCGGCAAGAATCTGGCACGGATGGTACTCGTTGGTGAGCCCGTTGATCACGGGCACGCGCGAGTGCCGCGCGAACCGCTCGATGACGTCCTGCTCGAAGGTGCGGATCATCACGACGTCGCACATCCGCGAGATCACCTGCGCGGCGTCCTCGACCGGTTCGCCGCGTCCGAGCTGCGAATCGCGCGTGTTGAAGTAGATCGCGAATCCCCCGAGCTGCTGCATGCCCGCCTCGAACGAGAGGCGGGTCCGGGTGCTCGCTTTCTCGAAGATCATCACCAGGGTGCGGTCGGCGAGCGGCCAATAGCGTTCGTAGCGCTTGAACCGGTCCTTGATCCAGGTCGTGCGCGCGAAGAGATGCTCGATCTCGTCGCGCGCGAAATCCTTGAGCTGCAGGAAATGCCTGGGATCGGCCACGGCGCGGGAGCAGGCGCTCAGGCCGCCTGCTTTGCGACGAACGCGCGGATGAGCGCAGCGAGGCGTTTGACGAGCTCCCGCACTTCCTCCGTGTTGATCACCAGCGGGGGCAACAGGCGCACGACGCGCTCGGCCGTCACGTTGATGAGCAGGCCGTCCGCAAGCGCCAGCTTGACGAGCTCGCCACAGGGGCGGTCGAGCTCGATCCCGATCATCAGTCCCTTGCCGCGGATCTCCTTCACGGCGGCCACGCCGGCGAGTGCCGCCGCCAGCCCGTCGCGCACGGCATCACCCATCGCCGCGGCATTCGCG
>JBAVOG010000539.1:0-6357 GCA_049691875.1 Burkholderiales bacterium
GGCCGGTGCCGCGCGCGTCGCCAAGCTCGGGGGCATGGCGATATCGCGCCAGACCCAGGTGCTGGCGGTGTTGATTATCGTTTTTGCCGCGGCCGCCGTGGTGCTCACGTTTCTCCAACTGCAAGGAGCGACCCAGCACGCGTCCCAGATCTCGGCGACCGGTCAGATGGCAGTGCTCTCGCAGCGCATCGCAAACGAGTCGCAGCAGGCCCTGCAGGGCAACCCTGCGTCCTTTGCGCGACTGCGCGACAGCCGCGAGCGGTTCGGCCTGCTGCTCACATCACTCGTGAACGGCGGCGAAGTGGGTGGCTTGCAGCTGCCCGCCGCCTCGCAAGGCGATCTCGCCGCGATCGAGGCCGTGAAAGCGATCTGGGAAAAGACCAATCGCGGCGCGGGGCTGATGATCAGCCAGGAAAAGAACCTGGTCACCCTCGGCCAAGCGGTCAAGACGATCAACAACGACAATCCCACCCTGCTCGACCTCGCCGAGCAGGTTGCGGCGCTCAAGCTGCAGACGCAGTCCTCGTCGCGCGAAATTTCGCTTGCCGGCCAGCTGGTGATGCTGACGCAGCGGATGGCAAAGAACGCGAACACGCTGCTTGCATCCGACGTCGTCGACCCGGAAGTGACGTTCCTGCTAGGCAAGGATTCCAACACTTTCCGCGACGTGCTGCAGGGGCTCACCAAAGGCAGCGACTCGCTGCGCATTCCGGCGGTGCGCGACGCCGAGACGCTCGAGAAGCTCCGCGAGCTCGACGGGGCCTATGCGAAGTTCCGTCTGTCGATCAACGCGATTCTCGGCAGCCTGCAGCCGCTGGTGAACGCGAAGCGCGCGGGCGCCCAGGTCGTGCAGGATTCTGCCGCCCTGCTCGGCGCCGTGAACGAGCTGGAGCAGCGCTTCCAGGGTTCGCGCGGCGACCAGACACTTTATCTGGCGGCCATCGCGCTCTCGATCCTGCTCGTCCTCGTATGCGGGGGCATGATCGCCATGGCCTACCTGGGTGAGAACCGGCGGCGGCGCGACGAAAGCGAGCGGTTGCGTGAAGATGCCGAACGGGTGAACAAGTCCAACCAGGAGGCGATTCTGCGCCTCATGAACGAGATGGGGAGCCTGGCGGACGGCGACCTGACCGTGCAGGCGACGGTGACCGAGGACATCACCGGCGCGATCGCCGACTCGGTGAACTACACGATTGAGGAACTCAAGGGCCTCGTCGGCCGCATTAACAGCGCGGCGGCCCAGGTGACGAACGCCACCGAATCCGCCCAGCAGACGTCGGTGAAGCTCTTGCAGGCTGCGGAGAAGCAGTCGCGCGAGATTCAGGAAGCGAGCGCGTCGGTGCTGAAGATGGCCCGCGCCATTAACGAGGTGTCTGCGAGCGCGTCGAAGTCCGTGAGCGTTGCACGCCAGTCACTTGGTGCTGCGCAGAAGGGCCAGGAGGCGGTGCAGAACTCGATCGCCGGCATGAACGACATTCGCGATCAGATCCAGGACACTGCAAAGCGGATCAAACGGCTCGGCGAATCCTCGCAGCAGATCGGTGAGATCGTCGAACTGATCTCGGACATTACCGAGCAGACCAACGTGCTCGCGCTGAACGCCGCCATTCAGGCCGCATCGGCCGGTGAAGCGGGTCGCGGATTCACGGTGGTTGCGGAAGAGGTGCAGCGGTTGGCGGAACGCTCCGGCGAGGCGACCAAGCAGATCGGCGCAATCGTGAAGACGATTCAAACCGACACGGGCGACGCGGTGGCCGCCATGGAGAAATCGACGCAGGGCGTGGTCGACGGGGCGCGCCTGTCGGACAACGCGGGGCAGGCGCTGGGCGAGATCGGCGAGGTGTCGCGCCGCCTCGCGCAGCTGATTGAGGAGATCTCGGTCACTGCGCAGGCGCAGGCGCAGGCCGCCGGCGTCGTCGCGACGTCCATGCAGGACATTCTGAACATCACCCGCCAGACCACCGAGGGCACGAAGCAGACCGCGGTCTCGATCGGCCAGCTTGCCAAGCTTGCACAAGAACTCAAGGGCTCGGTCGCCAACTTCAAATTGCAGTAGCAGAGCAGCAACTGCAGAACGCGAAACTGCCTGGCTGGCCATGGAACGCATGCGCTCGCGAACGAAGGGATTTACAAGGGAGCCTGCTCCCTTGTTCGTTCGGGGGATATACAAGGGGCGGCTCCCCTTGTTCGTAAAAGGGAATCTTTTGAGCGTCCCTCGGGGCAGTGCCCAAGCTTCGGCTGAGAGCGATCGAGCGGCAGCGAGAGGAGCGGTATAGCTTTGGCAACCGAGTTTGATATCGGGCCGTTGACGTGGGTCAAGGGTGAGATCGACCAGGCACTGGAGAAGTCGCTCGGGTGCCTGCGCGCCTATGCCGCCAATCCGGCCGAGACGACGCAGCTGAAGTTCTGCCGCACGCATTTTCACCAGGCGCACGGCGCGCTGCAGATCGTCGGTCTGGACGGGGTGACGCGCGTCTCGGAAGAGCTCGAGGGCCTGATCAGCGAGACCGAGAAGTCGGGCCAGCCGCCCAAACCCGAGATGCTCGCCGCCGCCGAGCGAACCTACGAAGCCATTTCGGCTTATCTGGATCAGCTGCTCGCCGGCGAGCCGAACCAGCCGCTGCTGCTCTTCGCCGTGTACCGGGACCTTGCCGCTGCGCGCGGCAAGGACTCCGCGGATCCGGTTGATCTCTACTACCCTGATCTTTCGCGCCGCCCGCCGCGCCGCGAACGCGCACCGTCGGCGCACACCGGCGACACGCTGATCCAGCACTATCGCGACGCGCGCGCGCGCTATCAGCGCGGGCTGCTCAAGCTCCTCAAGAAGGACCCGACCGGCGCCGAGGACATGCGCGCCGCAGTGACGGCGGTCGAGGCGGCGCAAAGCGTGCCCGCGCAACGCACGTTCTGGTGGGTCGCGCTCGGATTCTTCGACGCGCTGGTCGCGCGCGCGATGCCCGACAGCCCGGTGCTCATGCGCCTGTGCAATCGCATCGAGCACCAGCTCAAGCGGCTCGTCGAGGGCTCGACCAACGTCGCCGAGCGCTTGACGCGCGAGGCGCTCTTCGCCGTGGCGCGCGCCCGCCCGGCCACCGAGCATCTCCGGCAAGTCCAGGAGACCTTCGAGCTCGCCGGCTCGATTCCCGGCAGCTTCGAGCTGAAATCCGAATCCGCGGGTCAGCTGCCCGGCGTGCGTGCGATGCGCGAGCTGGTCACGCAGGCCAAGACCTCCTGGAACAAGGCCGCCTCCGGCCACCAGGGAAGCCTTGCCGCGTTCCGCGACCAGACTGCGCAGCTCTCCACGCGCGCGGCCGAATCGGGCGACGACCTGTTGAAGGCGCTCGCCACCGATATCGCGGTCACCGCGAAATGGCTCGGGGACAGCCCCGACAAGGTGACCGACGCGGTCGCGATGGAAGTGGCCACCGCGCTGCTCCTGGTCGAGAACGCAACCGAGAACTACGCGCGCCTCGGCGACGAATTCAAGCAGCAGGTCGCGCTGATGCGCGGACGGCTGCAGGGTGTGATGCAGGGCAAGATGCCCGAAGGCGCTGCGCCGGTGCTCGACGAGATGTCGCGACGCGCCCAGGAACGCCTGCTGATGAGCCACGTCGTGGGCGAGATCAATGCGAGCCTGCGGTCGGTCGAGCAGGCACTCGATGCGTTCTTCCGCGATTCCTCGCAGCGCCCCGAGCTCGTCGCGCTCGACAAGCCGGTGCGTCAGGTGCTGGGCGCGCTGACCATGTTGAACGAGGACCGCGCCGCCGCGGCGCTGTCCATGTGCGCGGCCGAGATCCAGCGCTTCGCCTCGCCCGACTATGCGCCGGCCCAGTCCGACTTCGAGCGAGTCGCGGGCACGCTGTCGGGACTCGGCTTCTACGTCGATTCGTTGCAGCACGGCAAGTCGGATTTCGACGCCTTCATGACGCCGATCGGCGCGCGCAAGGAAGCGCCTGTAGAAGAATCGGAGACTGCCCAGGCAAGCGCCAGCGTCGAGGCGGGTCTCGCGAAGACGAAGCGCGAGGTCCAGGAGCTATTCGAGCGGTGGAAGAAGGAGCCGAGCGACGCTGCGCTGAAGGCCAAACTTCAAGAGCATCTTCAGGCGCTGCAGAAGGACGCGAGCCTGACTGCGGACGGCGCGCTCGAGTCGCGCGTCGCCGAAATGCTCGCGGTCCTCAAGAAGAGCGACGCCAAGACGTTCGACCCGGTGTCCACGCAGACGCTCGAGGGCATCACGCCCGCCCCTGCCGAGCCGCCGCCCTCGGCGAAGACCGAAGAACTCGTCGGCGCGAGCGCCGAAAAGGTCGACGCCGAGTTGCTCGCCGTGTATCTCGAGGAGGCGGGCGAAGTGCTCGCGACCATCGGCGCGAGCGTCGAGCAGGTGCGCGGCGAGCCGCACAACATCGAGGAGCTGCGCACCATCCGGCGCGGTTTCCACACGTTGAAGGGCAGCGGCCGGATGGTCGGACTGACCCGACTCGGCGAGGCCGCCTGGGCGGTCGAGCAGGTCATGAACACGTGGCTGGAGGAAGAACGGCCGGCAACGCCCGATCTGCTGCGGCTCGTCACCGAGGCTCAGTCGTTCTTTGGCGCCGCGGTCGAGGATCTCAAGGGCGGCGGAGCAGGCCCCGACGAATCTGCGATCGTCGCGCTCTCGCAGCAGGTGAAATCCGGCGAGCCTCTCGGGGAAACCGCGAGTGCCCAACCGGCACCCGCGTCCGCTCCGGACGCACCGGCCGAGGCGATGGAAGCACCGGTCCTGGAAGACCAGGCTGCCGCACCGGTAGTCGAGGAAGTCGAGGAAGTGCCCGACACTCCGGCAATCGAGCCGCAGGAAGCTGCGCCTGCCGAAGTCGCCGAGACGCTTACCGTGCCGCAGGAATCCGCGCCGGAGGTGGATTTCCCCGTATTCGATCTCCCCGACGAGTCGCCGGCGCCCGCAATCGACTTGCCTGCATTCGACCTGCCCGCATTCGATCTTCCGAGCGACGCACCGGAGACGGAGGTTCCGCAGCGGCCTGCCGCACCGTCCGCCGCGCCGCCACCGACCAAGGCGCCCGCGCTCGGGCCGATCTCGCTGGATTTCTCGCTGCCGATGGCGACCCTGAATGACGCACCGGACGCGCCGCAAACGACGCCGCCTGACGTGATTCCACCGGTCGAGGAACCTTTGCCACCCGAATCGGCGCCGGGTGGCGACGACGATGACGATACCGTGCGCATCGGCGACGTCGAACTGTCGCGCTCGCTCTACGACATCTTCGTGAGCGAATCGCGGGAGCATCTCGATGGCATCGCCGAAGCGCTGCGATCCGTCGAGGGTGGTGCCCCCGTAAGCATCGATTTTCGCCGCGCCGCGCACACGTTTGCCGGGATTGCCGGAACAGTGAAGTTCGACGGCATGTGGGCAGTCGGGCACGCGCTCGAGCACATGCTTCACCGCGCACAGGATCGCACGCTCGATGGTGCCGAGCTTGCCACCGCGCAAGACGCGCTGGCAATGCTGGAAGATATGACTGCCGCGGTCGCCGTTGGGGTTTCGCCGCTTCCGGCTCCGGATCTCGTCGCGCGACTCGAGGCGACTGGCGAGGAGCTCACCGAGTCGCCGGCGACCGGCGACACAGGCGACAGTGACGATACGCTGACCCTCCCGAGCGACGCGGACGACGGAGACGCACTCGATTTCACTGCACTCGCTCCGGAAGAGGAAAGTGTTCCGGTGGCGCCTGCGGCGTCCGGCAATGTCGTGTCCTTCCCCGCTCCCACCGAGGGTGTCGGGTCTCCGCCGCCCGAGGTCAAGGTCGAGGAGATCCCCGTCGAGCGACGCCGCATTCCGCGTGAAGAGGCTGCACGGGAGGCGCCGGCCACGACGCGTGCCGAGCGCGGTCCCGACGTGACCGTCGAGGAGATGCCTGTCGAGCGGCGCCAGCGCCGTCTCGACGACGATATCGACCCCGAGCTCCTGCCGATCTTCCTGGAAGAGGCGCACGAACTCATTCCGGCGGTGGGACAGGGCCTTCGCGACTGGCGCGCTAGCCCGGAGAACGCGGCGGCAGGCCTCGGTCTGCAGCGCGTGCTGCATACGCTCAAGGGCTCCGCTCGGATGTGCGGCGCCATGGCGCTCGGCGAGCTGACGCACTCGATGGAAACGAAGATCGAGAACGCGATGGCGCTGAAAACGCTACCCGACTCGCTGTTCGACGAATTCGATGCGGCCTACGACCGGATGGGTCTGCTCTTCGAGCGCATGCAGCATCCCGATGCGCTCGCGCCCGCTGCGCCCGAGCCTGCGCCCGTCCCCGCCGAACCCGCGGAAGTCGAGCCCGAAGTCGAGCCCGTCGGTGAGGCAGCGGGGAC
>JBAVOG010000540.1:0-7535 GCA_049691875.1 Burkholderiales bacterium
CACCCGCGTCGGAGCCCAGCGTCGGCGCGCCGGCGAGTTCCAGCGCGGCCGCGAGCGTCAGCCCTTCCGCGTTCAACGTGGCCTCGATCAGCGAGCGACCCATTCGCCCGCCGGCTCCCGCAATGGCGATGCGCACGCTGGCTCCCTACTTGTTGTCCGCAGTGTTGCTGTCCGCGGAACTGCCGGGCTTGCGCCCGCTTGGAACGACGTCGCCCTCGACGCGCTCGAGGCGCCCTTCCTTGTCGAAGAAGAGCGTCAATCGGCGCTCCTCCTTGATCGAGGACTGGCGCGCGGGTTGCAGCGTATAGACGTAATCCCACCGGTCCGCATGGAAGATATCGGCGACGAGCGGCGTCCCGAGCACGAATCGCGCCTGATCCTTGGTGATGCCAGGCTTGAGTTGCGCCACGCTCTCCTGGGTCACCACGTTGCCCTGCTGCACCTCCATGTGGTAGACGATGGAGCCGCACGCGCTCAGCGCCAACGCGCACGCGACGATCCCGCAGACCATGGTACGTCGGGCACACTTGGCGAGCTGGCAGCACATATCCTGGGCAGGGCGCGTTTTCGGGGGCCTGCAAAGCCGCTATGATACCGGAGTCCCGAACGCTTCCCGCCGTATGACCAACGCCGCAGACCTGAAGAACATCGGCCTCAAGGCGACGCTGCCGCGCCTGAGGATCCTCGAGCTGTTCGAGCACAGCGAAGTTCGCCACCTCACGGCCGAGGACGTGTACCGGATGCTGTCGAGCGACGGGCAAGAGATCGGCCTGGCCACCGTATACCGCGTATTGACGCAGTTCGAGCAGGCGGGGCTGCTCCAGCGGCATCACTTCGAGTCCGGCAAAGCGGTCTTCGAGCTCAACGACTCCAGCCACCACGATCATCTGGTGTGCCTGGACTGCGGCAGGGTGGAGGAGTTCTACGATTCGGAGATCGAAAAGCGCCAGCTTCGGGTCGCCAAGGAGCGCGGATTCTCCATCCGCGAGCATTCGCTTTATATCTACGCGACCTGCACTCGGCAGGATTGTCCACATCGCCAGTCAGGCGACGTGCACACCGACAAATAGCCGATCGGCCCAATTGGCTTAATGGGCCGAAACCCGGTCAGGGCGAGATCGAATCGGTGAAAGCCGGATCGCGGTGGACGACAATTTGATTGAGGGTGCCCTTGTCCAAGTCGAACACGGCGTCTGCGAGCATCTCGAACGTGCCGTCCATCCAGCGATAGGTCCAGGCTTGGGTCCTCGTGCGCTGGAACGACATCTCTTCCATCGGCGGGCCCAGTTCGTCGAGCACGGTATTCTTGGTGGCGCCGTGCGGCATGGTCATGAAGTTCCGCATGGTAAGGACCTGGGAATAGTCGGCGACGGCGCCTCCCGCGCCGAAGACCACGCGATAGGTGTAGAAGCCCGACGGGCCGGTGATGTAGTACCAGGCCGCGTCGCCGGAGCCAAGTTTGCGCTCCGCAGCGGGAGTGCCGAGCTTGGCCCGCACGGCGCTCTGTGTTTCGCCGTTCTGGACCGAGCCGGGCCCCGGAAATGCGGCGCATCCGGAAATGGTGAGCGCGAGAACAAGGATCGGGGAATACTTCATGCGCTGCCTCCGACAAGCAAAACGCGTTACGCTATGAGCAACGGTCAACTGACAACGGTCAACTGCGGTCTTGCACGGAGTGAACGTTGGCGCAGATGAATTTAATCCTCTGGCGCCATGCCGATGCCGAAGACGGCATTCCGGATTCCGCTCGGGCGCTGACCGACAAAGGCCGCAAGCAGGCAAAGGTTATTGCCAAATGGCTGAAGGCGCGCTTGCCGGCGGATTGCGTGATCCTCGTGAGCCCTGCCACGCGCGCCCGCCAAACCGCCGAGGCGCTGAATCTCGCGTTCGAAACCGTCTCGGCACTGGACGTTGGCACGTCGCCCGGTCAGGTGCTGGCGGCGAGTGGCTGGCCGCGCCGCGACGGGACCATACTCGTTGTCGGGCATCAACCGACGCTCGGCCAGGTCGCGGCACGCCTCCTCACCGGTACCGATGCAGAGTGGCCCCTAAAGAAGTGCGCGGTCTTGTGGTTTGAAGCCCGGAACCGCGGTGGACGCGACGAGGCGATCCTCCGCGCCGCGATGAGTCCCGATCTGGTCTGATCGAACCGCGTCGTGCGCGCGCGGCTCGCCCCCGGAGGCCGATCGGAGAGCTCACCCGCAAACCTTCGACATAGCTTACAAAAGTACCAAGAACCGCCACGGTTTAGCGCGCGGCGGTCGCGCCCAATCCGGAACGGCTACGGACTACCCGGCGGCCTTCGAGCGGGTGGGCACGATCGGTTCGATGGCGAGCTTGAGTCCGAAGGCCTTCCATTCCTCCGCCTCGGCATCCAGCGCGGCCACGGTAAGCGGATGCTCGTCGAGCCAGGTTGCCGGCAGCTCGACTTCGAACCCGCTGCCGGTCGCGCGGCAGTCGATGGGCGGCATCTTCAAATCGCCGCGATGGCGGAAAAAGAGGGCGCCGAGGCGCAGGCAGAACAGCATCAGCCAGTCGGCGCTCTTGACCGGTAGCGCCTCCAGCTTCGCCAGCTTCCCGCGATGCGCGAGCACGAGGCGCGCGAGACGCGCCTGCTCGTCGCGTGAGAATCCCGGCATGTCGGCATTCGAGAGAATGTAGGCCGAGTGCTTGTGGTAGGCGGCATGCGATATCGTCAGGCCGATTTCATGCAGCGCCGCGGCCCAGGCGAGCATGTACTGATCAACCTCGCGCGCACGCGGCACGAGCTTCGCGTACAGGATGCGTGCGACCTCCGCGACCCGCTCCACCTGCGCGCTGTCCACGTGGTAACGCCGCATGAAACCCTTGACGGTGAGCTCGCGCATGTCGTGATGCTGTACGCGACCCATCAGATCATGGAGCACACCCTGGCGCAGCGCGCCTTCCGACACCTCCATCTCTTCGATTTCCAGCACCGAGAAGATCGCGCCGAGGATGGCCACGCCCCCGGCCAGGATCGGCTTGCGGTCTTCGCGCAGTCCGGGCAATGACAATTTCTCGATGTTTCCCGCCTTGATCAGCCGCTCGCGGAGCTTCTCGAGGCCTTGCGCGCTGACTCCCCGCGCGCTCCAGCCATTCGCGACCAGCACGCTGGCGATGGACTTCGCGGTGCCGGACGAGCCAACCGCGCCGCGCCAACCGGCGCGTCGGTACGCCTTGACGATGCCTTCCACCTCGTTCGACGCGGCCAGCTCGGCCTTCTTCATGGATGATTTCTCGACGCGCGCGTCGGGAAAGTACTTGAGGCTGTAGCTCACGCAGCCCATGGGCAGGCTTTCCATCAGTTCCGGCTCGTAGCCGGTCCCGATGATGACCTCCGTGGAGCCGCCGCCGATGTCGACGACGAGCCGGCGATGCTCCGACGCCGGCAACGTGTGGGACACGCCGAGATAGATAAGGCGCGCTTCCTCGCGGCCGAATATCACCTCGATCGGAAAACCGAGTACGTCGCGTGCCTCGGCGAGGAACTGCGGCGCGTTTTTCGCCACCCTCAGCGTGTTGGTTCCGACGGCGCGGACCGAGTCGGGATCGAATCCGCGCAGGCGCTCGCCGAAACGCGCCAGCGCCTCGAGCGCTCGCAGCTGCGTGGCGCGGTCGAGCTTCCGGTCGCGCGTCAGACCCGCGCCCAGTCGAACCGGCTCGCGAAGCCCGTCGAGCAGGTAGAGCTGCCCTTCCTCCACTCGTCCGACCTGGAGGTGGAAGCTGTTCGAGCCCAGATCGACTGCAGCAAGAGTGTTGTGGCGCACGGGCTTCGCTGTGGCGGATTGGTCGCGGCGACCATAGCACCCGCACGAACACCCCGCAATGCCCCACATTGCCGATGCTGCGCATAACCGGGATCGGTGCATCTCATCGGGGGCAAAATATTGCACTCGTATGACATTCCACCTCCGTGAGCGACGTGCGCCGATCATGCAGATGTGGTCGGCCGAACTGCGTTCCGGTACGCTGTCGTCATGCTAGCGAAGACCGTCCCACCCGCCACGCACATCCGGACCCACTTTCTCAACCGGGAGCTCGGCATCCTCGAGTTCCAGCGGCGCGTGCTCGCGCAGGCCGAGGACGAATCCGTGCCGGTCCTCGAGCGACTGCGATTCCTGTGCATCGTCTCCTCGAACCTCGACGAGTTCTTCGAGATCCGCGTCGCAGGACTCAAGGAACAGATCAAGATGGACCTGCCGAGCGCCGACGCGGACGGCATGAGTCCGCGCGAGACGTTCGCCCAGGTCAGCAAGGTGGCGCACGAGCTCGTCGAGCGCCAATACCGGTTGCTCAACGACTCGATCCTCCCGGCGCTGGAGCGCGAGCGCATAAAGTTCCTGCGCAGGATGGAATTCAGCGACACGCAGCGGGCGTGGGTCCGCGACTACTTCTTTCGCGAAATGCTGCCGGTGCTCACGCCGATCGGGCTGGACCCCGCGCATCCCTTCCCGCGCGTGTTCAACAAGAGCCTGAATTTTGCTGTCGAGCTGGAAGGCCGCGACGCTTTCGGGCGGGATGCGCGCGCCGCAATCGTCCAGGCCCCGCGCATCCTGCCGCGGGTCATCACCCTGCCCGCCGACCTCGTTCCGGAAGGCGAAGTCCAGCTGGTTTTTCTCACGTCGATTCTGCACTCGCACGTCGACGAGTTGTTCGCGGGAATGAAAGTGTCGGGCTGCTATCAGTTCCGCGTCACCCGTAACAGCGATCTCTTCGTCGAAGAGGAAGAGATCACGAATCTTCGCCTCGCCCTGCAGGGCGAGCTCACCCACCGGCATTTCGGAGATGCGGTGCGGCTGGAGGTGGCCGACGACTGCTCTCCGGAGATGTCCGAGTTCCTCCTCCGGCAGTTCAACCTCGGGGCCGAGGATCTCTATCGCGTCAACGGTCCGGTCAACCTGGTCCGGCTCATGCCGGTGCCCGACTCGGTCAATCGCCCGGATCTGCTCTATGTCCCGTTCCATCCCGGATTTCCCGTCGAGCTCACCAAGCGGCCGGTGGACATGTTCGAGGTCATTCGCGCCGGTGACGTCCTGCTCCATCATCCGTTCCAGTCGTTCGCGCCGGTCGTCAATCTTCTCGAACAGGCCGCGGTCGATCCGAATGTCGTTGCGATCAAGCAGACGGTCTACCGCACCGGCACCGACTCGGTCCTCATGGAAGCGCTCATCAAGGCCGCGCGCAACGGCAAGGAAGTGACCGCCGTGGTGGAGCTCAAGGCGCGTTTCGACGAGGAAGCCAACATCAATTGGGCCGCTCGACTCGAGGAGGTGGGGGCGCACGTCGTCTACGGGGTGGTCGGGCACAAGACTCATGCCAAGGCCCTGCTGGTGGTGCGGCGCGAGGACTCGCGGCTGCGTCGCTACGCCCACCTCGGTACCGGCAACTACCATCCGCGCACGGCGCGTCTCTATTCGGACTTCGGCCTGCTCACCGCCGACGAGCAGATGTGCTCGGACGTGAACAGCTTGTTCACCCAGGTCACCAGCCTGGGGCGACCCGGCAAGCTCCATCACCTGTGGCAATCGCCGTTCACGATGCACGCGAACGTGATCGGTGCGATCCGGAACGAGGCGCGACTCGCCAAGGAAGGCAAGTCGGCACGGATCATCGCGAAGATGAACGCGCTGCTCGAGCCCGAGACCATCGAGGCGCTGTACGAGGCTTCACAGTCCGGCGTCAAGATCGACCTGATCGTGCGCGGCGTGTGCGCGTTGCGGCCCGGCGTCCCCGATCTGTCGGAAAATATCCGCGTGCGCTCGATCGTCGGGCGATTCCTCGAGCACCACCGGGTGTTCTATTTCCGCAACGACGACCGGCACGACGTCTATCTGTCGAGTGCGGACTGGATGGACCGGAACTTTTTCCGGCGTATCGAGATCGCCTTCCCGATTCTCGATCGAAAGCTGCGCCAGCGCGTCATCCGCGAGGGACTGAACGTCTACCTGGCCGACACGATGCAATCCTGGGACATGGGTGGGGATGGCCTCTACACGCGCAGGCAGCCGGGCAAGCGCGAGCCGCATGGCGCCCAGCAGGAATTGCTCGAGCAACTGGCGGCCGCTACCAAGACCGAGTGACGCAGCCGATACTCCCCTCAGCTGTCACTCCCAGAACGATCGCGCCGACTTGAATCGCTTCCAGTCTCCAGCGAAGCGCGCCAGAGCGTGTCTCGCGGACGCCGCGCACCATCCCCGCACTATGCCAGCCGCGCGCGGATCGATGGCGTTCGTTGCGTCGACTCCGAGATCGGCCAGCAATCGCGACGCCGTCGCAAGATCATTGAGCTCCCCGAGCGTGTCCTGAATGTCCTCCAGCGCAGCGACGTACCGTCTCACGCGCTTCGGCGGATACAGTGACGCGAAGAACTCGGCCGCATAGCGCAGCCGCTTTGCGGCGATGCGTGCAACGTGGCGCGCCTCGGGCGTTGCGTCTTGCACCGCGGTGGCACGTTTGCGCAGCTTCTGGTCCCGCCGATCGATGAGTCGCCCTGCAAATGCGCCGACCGGTCCGGAGAGCTCTCCCGCGCCTGCGGTGAGGGCGGCCAGATCTTCGCGCGCCAGCACGCTCCCCACGGAGAGGAGCAGATTCGTGTAGCGCCTCGAGCGCACCATCTCGCGCGCCGCGGCGGTGCTCGCGCGACGCATGCGGGCGCCGCGCGCCCGAAGTGCGGCAAGTCCCGGATCCTCGGGAAACGACTGCAGCATGGGCGGGAGGGTCTCCGTCATGAAGACGTCCCAATCACGTGCCGGGTTCAGGGCGCGGCCGAGCCAGCGCAGTTCCTCGACGATCGGCGCGATCCGTTCCGGCGGAACTTCCTTGCGCACCAACGATATGCAGGACCGCGCGCGCCGCAACCCGACGCGCAGTTGATGCAGGTACTCCTTGTCGCGACCCGCGACAACGCCCTCCTCGTTCGCCTGCATCTGAGCGATGCAGGCGAGCACGATGCGGCGGATCGCCGCCGACAGGGGCATTGCGGGATCGAGCTCGACGCGCCGCTGCTTCTGCGGGGCGCGCTTGACGATCCGGGCGAGCAGGTAGCCGCGTTCGGCCTTCGATGCGTGTCCCAGACGAAGTGGAAGATCGGCAGAAAGCGCCAGCGCGAGCTCGAACAACCGGGTCGGGTCGCCCGATTGCAACTCCAGCTCCATCTCGCTGATCGGATCGCTGCGCCCACCCGCGCGCACCGAACCATGATCCAGCGCGAGCTCCGCGCGTGTCCCGTCCGGCCAGGCAAGCGGTCGGATCACGCGCTCGAACTCGGTGCGGAACACCGGTGCCAGACGTCCGGACATCGTTGCACTCGAAAAGAGCTCCTCGAGCGGTGTTCCCGCCAGCAGAGCCAGGTCGGGCTCCGGGCTCGCAAGTTGCCACTCGAGTTCGTCGCGCACGTGCAATCCCGCCGCGCTCGCGCCTGCCCCCTTCACCGTCTGCACCCAGCGACCTCTGATCTCCCGCACTCTGAGTGCAACGCCGGCGCGGGCGAGCGCACCTGCTGCCGTGTCGTAGTA